>JAFVWG010000003.1 GCA_017501805.1 Oscillospiraceae bacterium | reverse complement strand
TCTTTTCGAAGAAGTAGATGGACATACGGAGATTGACATCACCCACGCCTTCGATGGTCAGACCCACGGAGTTTTCACCGGGATCGAACACACCGTCCTTGCCGGTGCAGTCATCCTTGAACTTCAGCAGGCAGTTACCGTTTTCCAGTGCGTATACATTCTTGGTTTTGCCGGTGTAAACAAGCTGCAGATTTTCCATTGAAATGCTCTCCTTTACGTTTGGTCAAATCTCCGCATTTGCGGAGAATAGTTTAACGGTTGTACGTTTCCTCTGCCTCTGCATTGGCGGCGAGGACCTTTTTCGTATCGGCGGCGCGTTTTTCCGCCAGCTTTTCGGCAAGCGCATCGTCACTGACCGCGAGGATCTCGATCGCGAGCAAGGCGGCGTTGACAGCACCATCGACCGCAACGGTCGCGACCGGGATGCCGGAGGGCATCTGCACGGTGGAAAGCAGGGCGTCGAGGCCGTTGGAGAAGGTCGTGGACTTCATCGGGATGCCGATGACGGGCAGCGTGGTGTTTGCGGCAACGCTGCCTGCAAGATGCGCGGCCATACCCGCGGCGGCGATGATCACGCCGAAGCCGTTCTTCCGGGCGTTTGCAGAAAGCGCGTGCGCCTCTTCCGGCGTGCGGTGCGCGGAATAAATATGCACTTCGTGGGGCACATCAAACTCCCGCAGGGTCTTGATCGCCTTTTCAACAACAGGCAGATCGCTTGCGCTGCCCATAACGACGGCTACTTTCTTCATGAACGGATACCTCCCGAGTATAGCGCTGAGCCGGTGGGTGCAAAAAACTTGCTGTAAGTATACAGCATGTTTCGCAAAAACACAAGCGGGGAAACCAAAATTGCTGTAGTTTTTTTGTGCAAAAACGCGAAAAGTTCGGCTTTTTCGCAGGTGCGGCACTCGGCGGCGCGGAACGGCGCGCAAAAAGGGAGCGCGGACATCGCACAGAGAGGGGATTTCCGTGTCGGAACGCCTTGACGAAGCGCGAATTGCGTGATATTCTAGATGCGCATAGCGGTGATCGTTATGTATGCGATATGACTGACGGAAGTGGAGTTTACCACAGGAAGTATCGCGGCGCGAAAGCGTTGAATGCCGACCGTCTGGGCGCACCGCTGTTTGCGGTGCGCCCTTTTTTCTCCGAAATAAACAAAAACGAGGAGGTCCTGTCATTATGGGATTCAAAACGGACATTGAGATTGCTCAGAGCTGTGAGATGAAAAACATTCGCGACATCGCTGCTGCCGCCGGTGTGCCGGAGCGCTATCTTGAAACCTACGGCAACTACAAGGCGAAGGTCGACTACAACCTGCTGAACGACGATCCCACGCCCGACGGGAAGCTGATCCTGGTCACGGCGATCTCTCCCACGCCCGCGGGCGAGGGAAAGACCACGACCTCCGTCGGTTTGGCGGACGGTCTGCGCAAGATCGGCAAGAATGCGATCCTCGCGCTCCGCGAGCCTTCGCTCGGGCCGGTCTTCGGCATCAAGGGCGGCGCTGCGGGCGGCGGCTATGCGCAGGTCGTTCCGATGGAAGATATCAACCTCCACTTCACCGGTGACTTCCACGCCATCGGCGCCGCGAACAACCTGCTCGCGGCTATGCTGGACAACCATATCCAGCAGGGCAATGCGCTCGGCATCGACACCAAGAAGATCGTCTGGAAGCGCTGCGTGGATATGAACGACCGTCAGCTTCGCAACGTGGTGGACGGTCTCGGCGGAAAGATGCAGGGCGTTCCCCGCGAGGACGGCTTCGACATTACGGTTGCCAGCGAAGTGATGGCGGTGTTTTGCATGTCCTCCAGCATTTCCGACCTGAAGCGTCGTCTGTCCGACATCATTGTGGCGTACACCTATGATGATAAGCCCGTCACCGCCGGCGACCTGAAGGCTGCCGGAGCGATGACCGCTCTTTTGAAGGACGCGCTCAAGCCCAATCTGGTGCAGACGCTGGAGGGCACGCCTGCCTTCATCCACGGCGGTCCGTTCGCCAACATCGCGCACGGCTGCAACTCCATTATGGCGACCCGTATGGCGCTGAAGCTGGGTGACTACTGTGTGACCGAAGCCGGCTTCGGCGCGGATCTGGGCGCGGAGAAGTTCCTGGACATCAAGTGCCGCAAGGCGGGACTCGTTCCTTCCGCCGTTGTGGTCGTGGCGACGGTCCGTGCGCTGAAGAATCACGGCGGTGCGCCTCTGGCAGAGCTCAATAATGAAAATCTCGAAGCGCTCGAAAAAGGTCTGCCCAACCTCCTGCGTCACGTCGGCAACGTGACCGAGGTGTACGGACTGCCCTGCGTGGTGGCGATCAACCGTTTCCCCGCCGATACCGAGGCGGAGCTGGAACTGATTCGCACCAAGTGCAGGGAGCTCGGCGTGAATGTTGCGCTTTCCGAGGTGTGGGGCAAGGGCGGCGAAGGCGGCAAAGAGCTTGCCGAGGAGATCGTTCGCCTGTGCGAAAACGGTGCGGCAGGCAGCTTCCGCTATGCCTATGAAGACGCGCTCTCTATCGAAGAGAAGCTGAACGCCATCGTCACCAAGGTGTACCACGGCAAGAACGTCGTGCTGACGCCCAATGCCAAAATGCAGGCGCAGCAGCTTGCTGAGCTGGGCTTTGCCTCGATGCCGATCTGCATGGCAAAGACGCAGTATTCCTTCTCCGACGATCCGACTCTGCTCGGCGCTCCCGAGGGCTTTACCGTCACCGTCCGCAATCTGAAGGTCTCTGCGGGCGCGGGCTTTATCGTGGCGCTCACCGGCGACATTATGACGATGCCCGGTCTTCCCAAGGTCCCCGCCGCCGAGAAGATCGACGTTGACGAGAACGGCCGTATCGTCGGACTGTTCTGATTCCCCGCTGCTGAAAATACGCCCGCCGGTCGATCACGATCGGCGGGCGTTTCATATTGCCGGAGGCAGGGCGGGTGAAAAAGGAGAGCCCCTTCTTGTGTTTTTTGCCGTGCCGCGCTATAATAGCGGCGAAGGGAGGCGATCGTATGTACAGACCGCTCGCGGACGAGCTGCGTCCGACAACGCTGGATGAAGTCTGCGGACAAAAGCATATCCTTGCCGAAGGTGCGATGCTGCGGCGGATCATTGAGTCGGGGGAGATCCCGAACCTCATTTTCTACGGTCCTTCCGGCATCGGCAAGACGACGGTCGCCAATATCATCGCCGCAAAGACGAACAGAACGCTGCACAAGCTCAATGCGACGACGGCCTCCTCCGCCGATATCAAGCAGATGGTCGCACAGCTCGACACGCTGATGGCGCCCGAGGGCATTTTGCTGTATCTGGACGAGATCCAGTACTTTACAAAAAAACAGCAGCAGACGCTCCTGGAGCATATTGAAAGCGGAAAGATCACGATGATCGCCTCGACGACGGAGAATCCTTATTTCTATGTCTACAACGCGATCCTGTCCCGCTCGACGGTGTTTGAGTTCAAACCGATGGAACCGGATGATGTGATCCCCGCGATCGAACGTGCGATCCGCCATATGGAGAAAAAGCTCGATCTCCGCGCCGAGGCGGAGGACGGCGTCCTCAGACATATAGCATCCTTCTGCGGCGGCGATATCCGCAAGGCGATGAACGCTGTGGAGCTGCTGTTTTCGGCATCGCGTCCCGAAAACGGCGTGCTTACGCTCACAATGGCGGATGCGGATGCGATCACGCAGAAAAGCGCGATGCGTTACGACCGCGCGGGAGACGACCACTACGACATCGCATCTGCGCTGATGAAATCTCTGCGCGGAAGCGATCCCGATGCGGCTTTGCACTACCTTTCGCGCCTGCTTGAGGCGGGCGATATGATCACCGCGATCCGACGCATCCTCTGCTCCGCAAGCGAGGACATCGGCATGGCGTATCCGCAGGCGATCTCCATCGTCAAGGCCTGTACGGACAGCGCCCTGCAGCTCGGTCTGCCTGAGGCGCGGCTTCCGCTCGCGCAGGCGTGCATCCTGCTTGCGACCGCGCCGAAGTCCAACTCCGTCACTGCCGCCATCGATGCGGCGCAGCGTGATGTGCGCTCCGGCAAGATCGGCGATTATCCGCGCCACCTGCAGAATGTCCACGCGGACTCCGCGGGAATGGAGCGGGAGCAGGGCTATCAGTACCTCCACAGCTATCCGCGCCACTGGGTCAGACAGCAGTATCTGCCGGATATGCTCAAGGACAAGACTTACTACGAATACGGCGACAACAAGGTCGAGCAGGCCGCGAAGGCCTACTGGGACGAGATCAAAAAATAGGGAGGCGATCGGATGGATGTGCGGCTCGGCGATGTGCTGACGATGAAAAAGACCCACCCCTGCGGCTCTAAGCAATGGCTGGTGCTCCGAACGGGAATGGACTTCCGGCTGCGCTGCCTCGGCTGCGGACACGAGATTCTGACGCCGCGCAGCAAGGCGGAAAAGAACATCCGGTCGATCGACCGCAAGGAAGAAAATACAGAAATATGACGGAAAACAGATCGTGATTCCAAGCGGAATTGCGACCTGTTTTTTTATGCCGCCGTGCTATGCTCCGAAGGGAAAGGGGATGGAGCGGTGACGGTTTACGCGGACATTGTCTTTGCGGTCAACTGCGTGGTGGATTTTTTGCTGCTCTTTCTTGCAGCGCGTCTGTGCGGCAGTCCGACGCGCTTTCCGCGCCTGTTTGCGGCCGCGTCGTTCGGCGGTATGTATGCGGTGGCGGTGTTTCTCCCGTGGCTTGGTTGGCTCTCGGAAATCGCGGGACAGGCGCTGAGCTTTCTGCTTATGGCGGGGATCGCCTACGGCTTTCGCAGACAGACTCTGCGTCCCGCAGCGGTGCTGATTTTGTGCGCGACGGCGCTTGCGGGTGTGATGCTGATGCTTTCGCGGACATTCTTTCCCGCTCTGGCGCTCAGCGGCGGTATTTACTATCCCGTGACCGCGCGGATGCTGCTGCTTCTGGCGGGCGTGTTTTCCGCAGCCGCGGCGCTGCTGACCTCGGACTTTTTCCGACACAGCGGGACGGATTATGTGCCGCTCGAGCTGACGCTCTGCGGGAGAACCGTCCGCGTCACATCTCTGCGGGATACGGGCAATACGCTTGCAGACCCCGTGACGGGTGAACCTGTCGTTGTGATCTCGCGGCAGACTGCGGAGGAGCTTCTGCAGACCCGCATCGCAGAAGAAACGCTGCTCGATCCGATCGCCGCGCTGAAGGCTCTGCAGAAACGC
>JAFVWG010000320.1 GCA_017501805.1 Oscillospiraceae bacterium | reverse complement strand
CCCCCCTCCGCGCCACATAAAAAAGGCGGTGCAGTCATAAAGACTGCACCGCTTTGTGTGCGTTTCATTCCTTTTCGGGGAACACCCCGAAAAGATCGTTTAGGCTCCGGATTCGTCGTCCGCTTCGTCCTTCTCCGCGATCTCAACAGCGCGCAGAGCGCAGATGATCTTGGAGATCTGAGCACGGGTCAGCTTCTCGTTGGGCTTGAACTCCGTAGCGGTCATACCGTTGATAACGCCGGCGTTATTGAGCGCCAGAACGTCCTTGTCGTCGGTATCCTTGAACGGGTTCTTCTTCGGCTGCTCCGTGAGACCCTTCGCCTTCGCGGCGATCTTGCAGAGCTCGAGTCTCGTGACGGCAGCGTCGAGATTGACGTCGGCCGCGAGCCAGCCCTTGCTCTTCGCCAGGGTCAGATAGCCGCTTGCCCAGTGGGCGCCGCTCTTCGCGGGCTCCTTCTCGCCGAGCGCCAGAGCGATCAGCTTCAGAGCCTGACCGTAGGTCAGGGTGCCGTTCGGGGCAAAGGTCGTCTCGGTCATACCGCTGACGGTCTTGTCCTCGACCAGATCCTTCACGTACGGATAGAACCAGTCGTTTGCCTTCACATCGGTGAACTTGAGGCCATTGGTATCCGCAGCAAGTGCGGGCAGCTTGTGCACATCTTCATAAGCCAGCGTCGGACGCAGGACGTAGAAGATCTTTGCGTACAGGCAGCGGTAGAACTCCGGCTCACCGTAGATGGGGAAGGTGTTCTTTTCCGCGTTGTAGCCCATGTACTTGCCGTTGCCGAGGTAGATCAGCTGCTCGCTGCCGGCGTTTCCGGCGAAGTCGGTCGAACGGACGATGACGTCGCCCGGTTCGAGCTGCTTGTCGCGCGGGTCAGAGTTACGGTCATCGCCGAACTTGCCCCAGATGTTGTGGCCGCCCCAGCAGGTGGGAACGATCATACGGAACTCAGCCATATCGGCAGCGGCGATCTCGCTCTTCTCACGGAAGACATTCGTCGTAACGCCGCTGGGCGTCTTCACCGCCTTGGTGTACTTCGTGGCGACGGTCTTGTTGTTCGGGAAGCGAACATTGAGGCCGAGGACCTTCTGGTACAGGACGTCAGCCAGATTGTAGGCGTTCGCACCGCCGTCTCTGAGCTGCTGGTTGTACTCACGGTTTGCGACCTTGTCAAGCTTCGCGAGGATGTCTGCATTCAGCTTGGCGCCGCCAACCTGGATGGGGATGGAGTTCGAGGGGATGTCGCCGACAAAGCCGCCGTCGAAGGTGACCTGCTCGCCGAAAGCGGCGGTGATCGTGTACTCAGCGGTCAGAGTCTTGACTTCATCCGGCTTCAGAGTAACATCAACCGTCATGGTGTCGCCATTGACCTTCGCACCTGCGAACGGCGTCTTGATGGTGGCGCCGACGGGTGCCTTTTCCGTGACGGGCACGGTGTATTCCTGCGTGGAGGAGTTGGAGAGCTTGATGGTCATGGTGACGGTCTCACCGGTGAACGCGCTGTTGAAGCGGGTCTTGTTCAGGGTGCGGTCGATCGCCAGACGCGGATGGGTAACGCGGTACTGCGCCTTGGGGGTGATGGGATACTCTGCCTCGGACATGGTCTTCAGCGGGCGGAGCAGCGTCATCCAGCGGCGGTTGCCCTTGGTGTAGTTGGCGATGTAGGACTCCGCATCGTTGATACGGATGGTGCCGCCCTTGGTGTTCGCGCCGATGCTGGCGCCGCAGCGGGGATCGATGCCGTCGGCGATGGACTGGTACTCACGCACGTCTTTTCTCTCGGTGAGGTTCTGGTGGGAGCCGCCGCTGTGGATCAGGTCGGGCTTGCCGTCGCCGGTGACGTCGCCGGCCCAGATCATGGTGTGTCCGCCGTTGATGGCATACTCGGTGTAGATGTCGCCGGGCTGCGCGATCGCGAACATCTTCTTGACTTCTTCCTTGACGTCCTTGCCTTCATCCTTGACAAAGTACCATACGCAGGAGGGATCGTCCTTCGCCTCACGGGCGAGGTAGCGGGACCAGACCTTACCCTGGTTGCCCATCAGCTCATAGCCGAATGCATCCCAGTAGACCTGGCACGGGAAGTCCGAGCAAACGGTGTACATCGTCTCGTTCGGGGTCGCTCTTTCCGGGGAAGAGCGGTAGGTCGAACGGGTCTTGCCGTAGTCGGTACGCTTGATGGCAGTATTCTGGGTCTTGCCGTCATACTGCACGCTGTGGCCCTTGTCAAAATAGGCAAAAGCCGTTGCCATAACTACCTTCTGACGCTCTTCGAGCGTCGCAGCTCCGGCGTTGATGCACAGGCCGGACAGAAGTCCTGCGAGGGTCACCAGCGTCAGGAGCAGGCTTACGGTTTTTTTGAGATAGTTTTTCATAATGCCTCCTCATTTCTGCGCGATTCTTGGCGCATTTCACCAAGATCAGTTTATATATTCGATTTTACAAGGATGCACAAAAAAAGTCAATCATCTGTCTCACTTTTTGTTGAAAAAAAATACACTTCACGGCAGCGGGATCCGCGGCGTTTCATCGGGTTTCAGCTGATTTTCGGGTCGATTCAGCTCTACGCCGTAACCTCCCGCGAGATAGCGCCGCAAAAGCGTAAGATCTTTTGCGTTGATCGCCCCGTCGCCGTTGGCATCCGCAACGGTTTCGGAGGCGGCGATGCCGTATCCGCCCGCAAGATACCGCCGCAGCGCGGTGACGTCCTTCGCGCCGATCACACCGTCGTCGTTGACGTCTCCGACCGGGAGTCTCTGCACGGTGACGCTTCCGTTTTCGATCAGCAGCGTGACCGCCTCCGCGCTTCCGTCGTATACCTCCCCCGGCTCGTGTGAGAGCGTCACGGCATACTCGCCGTTTTTGGTCTTTTCGGGAGCCGAGAAGGTGATCGTCAGCAGCGTGCCGCAGGAGCTGTCCGCCGCATCCCCCTCCCAGTGAAGGCTGATGGGATTTTCGGAAAGGTTCGGCTGCGTGAACTGCAGCCCCGCGAGGGCGTCGCCCAACTCGAGCTTCTCCGGCTTCAAAGCAGGATCGTAATGCAGCTTCAGCGTCGCACCCGCGATGCCGACGTTGTGATCGAGCCGCAGCGTCACAGCACCCGATTTTCCGGGCTTGAAGCCGGTGCCCTCCACCGTTACCTCCGCTCTGCCCGGAAGCTCTCCCCGGACCAGCGTCGGGCGCAGCACATAGAAGATCTGGCTGAACAGGCAGCGGAAGAACTCCTGTTCGTGCACGATAGGATAGCTGCCGGTTTCCTCGTCGCAGGTCAGATACTTACCGTTGCCGAGATAGAGGAGCTGCTCGCATTTTTTATTGCCTGCCGTCGAGACGAGATCATTGGAACGGACGACCACATCGCCGGGCTCCAGATGCATATCCCGCGGATCGGAGCAGCGCTCGTGTCCGAATTGATTCCAAATATATGTACCGCCCCAGCAGGTCTTGACCAGCATATTGTACGCGGTCAGATTCTCTGCCGCGATCTCGTTTTCCGAGCGGAAAACGTACGTCATCTTTCCGCTCTCCGTATGTACGGACTTGGTCAGCTTCGCGATCTGCGTGAATCTCGGAAGCTGCAGTCTGACGCCGAGGATCTTCCCATATACAAAATCCGCCAGCGTGTCATTGTCCGGGGCCTCTTTGCTGAGCAGCGCGTTGTATTTCCCGTCGGCGACCTGCGCAAGCTTCGCCGTATCCGCCGCCGTCAGCTTTCTGCCGCCCACGCGGATGGGGATGGCGTTCGAGGGGATATCGCCGACAAAGCCGCCGTCGAAGGTAACCGTCTCGCCAAGCGCGGCGGTGACCTCAAATTCTGCGGTCAGAGTCCTTGTCTCGCCCGGGGCAAGGGGGACATTCAGCGTCATCGTCTCGCCCGTGACCTGCGCGCCCGCGAAGGGCGTTTTGAGCTTTGCTCCCTCGGGCACGGTTTCCGTGACCGTCACGGTGTAGCTCTCTCCCTCGCTCTGCAGGGCAGCTTTTGTGTGCGCCGCAGCCAAAACGGTCGCGCTCGCGCCCGTATTCTGCAGAGTCGTTTCCGTGCCTCACGAATCACCGTCGTCAAAGTCCGGGTCATCCGAGCCGGAGATAAATCCCGCGTGCCGCGCCGAGTTGTTGGTGAGCTTCAGTGTCATCGTGACCGTCTCGCCGGGGAAGGCGCTGTTGAAGCGGGTCTTGCTGAGCGTGCGGTCGATCGTGAGACCGGGATGTTCTGCACGGTACTGCGAAGCGGCGCGGACGGGGTAGGTCTCGTCCGTCATCACCAGCGCAGGACGCAGCAGCGACATTCTGCGGTTTCTCTTCACATAGCGCTCGTTGATGTAGTCCTGTGCATCGGCAATGCGGATGGAGCCGCCGTTGGTGCTTGAACCGAAGTTTGCGTAGTTGTCGCGGAAATCAATGGGGTCGACCCAGCTGTAGTAATCGCGGTCGCGGATGTAATCGGGATCCTCCTCGCTGAAATACTCTCGCTTGTCGATCTGCTTTTCTATATTCATATGTCTGCCGCCGCTGTGTATGATGTCGGGTCTTCCGTCTCCCGTCACAACGCCCGCCCAGATCATCGTGTGACCGCCGATCCCGACAAGCACGCCGTTTTCCTTCCGCATTCCGTACGCGGTGAAGACGTCGCCGGGCTGTGCCAGCGCATACATTTCGTTGATCTCGGCCGTGGGGCTCCCGGCGGTGCTGTACGGATCGTAGAACCACACGAGCATCCCGGCATTGCGCTTTTTGATCAGATAGTCGGGATAGTTGGGGTCGGAGGGATCGACAGGCTCCGGCTCGCGGACGCCGCTGAGCGTATTCGTCCAGACATATCCCGCGCCCTTGCCGAGCAGATCGAAGCGGAACGCTTCCCAATAGACCTGATGGGCAAAGTCCGAGCAGACGGTGTACATGGTCTCGTTGGGCGTCGCATACTCCGGCGATGCGTTGTTGGTCGAGCGGGTCTTGCCGCCGTCGTACCGGTGGATATAGTCATTGATCGCCTTGCCGCCGTACTGCACGCTGTGCCCCTTGTCAAAATAGGCAAGAGCCGCGGCAACGGCCTGCTTCTGCCGCTCCTCGACGGTCGTTTCCTTCGCGGACGCCTGCACGGGCAAAAGTCCCGCAAAAAACATCAGCGCCAAAAGCAGACAGACATATCGTTTGACCCGATCCCTCATAACGATCCTCATTTCCGTTTGCCGTTTTTCCGTAAAAGCAAACATTTCGCAATTTAATTTTATGTGATGCACAAGGGAAAGTCAACATTTCTGACCAAACAGGCAGAAAAAAGCGGACGGCGATACCGTCCGCTTTTTATAAGGTTTAGACGCCGATCATCGACCAGATGATCTTTGCGATCTGTGCTCTTGTCAGAAGTCCGTCCGGCTCGAAGGTCGTCTCGGTCATACCGTTGATGATCTTGAACTCAACGAGCGAGAGAACGCCCTTGTCCTTCGTGTCCGTGAACGGGTTCTTCGAAGGCTGGTCGGTCAGATACTGCGCTTTTGCCGCGATCTGGCACAGAGCCAGACGGGTGATCGGCTTGTCGAGGTCAACGTCGCCCTCCAGCCACTTCCGCTCCTTCGCCAGCGTCAGATAGCCGCTTGCCCAGTGTTCGCCGGACTTTGCGGGCTCTTTCTCCGCCAGCGCGGTCGCGATGAGCTTCAGCGCCTGACCGTAGGTCAGCGTGCCGTTCGGGTCAAAGGTCGTCTCGGTCATACCGCTGATCGTTCCGTGGTCCACAAGATCCTTCACGTAGCTGTAGTACCATGCGTTTGCAGGCACGTCCGTAAAGGCAAACTTGCTCAGGGTGGGCTTCGCCGCGGGGATCTCGGTCAGCTTGTGCATATCTTCATAAGCCTGCGCCGGACGCAGCACATAGAAGATCCTGTAGAAGATGCTGCGGAAGAATTCGGGCTCTTCCACGATGGGATAGGTGTTGGTCTTCGCATCGTAGGTCAGATACTTGCCGCCGCCGAGGTAGACCATCTGCTCAGCGATCTCCGCGCTGAGGATGTTCTGGGAGCGAACGATCACGTCGCCCGGCTCCAGATACATATCCAGCGGACGGGAGCAGCGGTCGTGTCCGCGCGGCGTCCACATGCTGAAGCCGCCCCAGCAGGTCTGGACCATCATATTGTACGCGGTCATATCTTCCGCTGCGACCTCATCCTTCGTCACGAAGACATTGGTCATTCTGTCCTTGGGGGTCTTGACGACCTTGGTGAATTTCGTGGTGACCGTCTTGAAGTCGGGGATGCGCACCTTCAGACCGAGGACGTTCTGATACACGGCATCGCCGAGCGTGGCGTTGTCTGCCTTCGCATCCGCGAGCGCCTGATCGTACTCACCGACAGCGACCTTGGCGAGCTTCACCCGTTCTTCGGCCGTCAGCTTGGCGCCGCTCACGCGGACGGGGATGGTGTTGGAGGGGATGTCGCCGACAAAGCTGCCGCCGAAGGTGACGGTCTCGCCGAACGCGGCGGTGATCTCATATTCCGCGGTCATCGTCTTTTTCGCGCCGGCCTTCAGTTCTACATCGAAGGTCATCACGCCGTCCGCGACGGTCGCATCCGCAAAGGGTCTCTTGATCGCGGCGCCGACCGGCACTTTTTCCGTGACCGTCACGGTGTAATCCTGCGTGGAGGAGTTGGAGAGCGTCAGCGTCAGCGTAACCGGCTCACCGGGAACAGCGGTGGTGAAGCGGTTCTTGTTCATCGTGCGGTCGATGGCAAGACGCGGATGGCTCATACGGTAGAGCGTCTTTGCGGGGATGGGGGCATTCTGCTCCGTCAGCACCTTCGCCGGACGCAGCAGGCTGATCCAGCGGCGGCTGACCTTGGCGCAGTTCTTGTCGATGTAATCGTTTGCATCGCCGATACGGATCGAGCCGCCCTTGGTCGAATCGCCGCCGAAGTGGTACTCGTAGCGGGGGTCGAAATCCTCGTCGTACTCCTTGAACTGCTCGATCTTGTCGATCTGCTTCTTCTTGTTCATATGCCGGCCGCCGCTGTGGATGATGTCGGGCTTGCCGTCACCGGTGACGTCACCGGCCCAGATCATCGTGTGACCGCCGTTGATGGCGTACTCCGTGAGGATGTCACCGGGCTGCGCCATCGCGATCATCTTGTCCAGCTCTTCTCGGAGGTTCTTGCCCTCGTCCTTGGCGAAGTACCAGACGCAGGCGGGATCTTTCGCGCATTCACGGGCAAGGTAGCGCGTCCAGACCGTACCGGCGTTGCCCGCCAGCTCATAGCCGAAGGCTTCGTAGTACACCTGATGGGCATAGTCCGAGCAGACGGTGTAGACCGTCTCGTGCGGAGT
>JAFVWG010000319.1 GCA_017501805.1 Oscillospiraceae bacterium | reverse complement strand
TTGCTCGTCCGCTTTTTTCGGGCAATTCGTGAATTGCCCCTACGGTGATTCGTGGATTGCGATGGAGAATGCCCTCTCAGTCGCCTACGGCGGCAGCTGTCTCGCCGCGGCGCACGTTGCGCGTACCCAGAGGGAGAGGCAAGAAACGATCGGTGCTGCGGGCGATAAAAAGGACGCGCTGCGGGTGCAGCGCGTCCGAAAGGGATTTGGAATCAGTCAACGATGATGAAGACACCGGCGAGCGGCTTGCCCTCGAAGGTCTCGTGCAGGGTGTAGAAGCCTTTCTTGACCGTGGGGGCGTTCGCGCCGAAGAGCGAGGAGGCAGTTTCCACGGCGCCCAGCTCGCTGAGCAGATCCGAGGTAATGACGCTTGCCTTGCGGTCGCGGAGGCTGTAGGTGTAGACGTGAAGATCATCGTGGGTGACGAAGCGTTCACCGCCGAGACCGTTCTCGTCAAAGTTCATATGCAGGACGCCCTTGTCGGTGGGCTCCAGCGCGGTGATCGGGTAGGTCTTGCTCAGCAGCTTGACCGAGGTCAGCCAGCCTTCCGCATTCGTGGAGCAGCCGCTGAAGAGGTTGATGCCGTACTTCAGGGATTCATACAGCGCCGGGGTGACCTGAACGGTCTTCGGCTCGTCGTTGATGACGGCTTCGATCTCATAGTAGCCGGTGGAGCCGGCGACATAGGTGTTGAAGAGATCCTTCTGCGTCTTGACGAGCATACCGTAGGAGCCGGCAGAGGTGGCGCTCTTGTTCTCGTAGATGAAGACGGTCGATGCAACGCCGTTCAGCTCTGCGAAGTTGTAATACGGAGTGCCGTCCAGATCGGGCACGTTTTTGATGCCTCTGTAGGCGGTGTAGATCATTTCTTCGTCTTCGTTGGCACGGGAGCCGACGATGAAGAGCGTGCTGTCGTCCGCGATGATGGTACGCTCACGCGAGTAGTCCAGATCCTGCTCGCCGCGGATGCTGATCGCGGTGGACTTTGCGGGGATCAGATTCATCTGTGCATTGCCCTGCTTGACGGTGAAGCTGCCGAGACCGGAGCTGCCGACCTTCAGGAACGAGTACTGATCGTTTGCATTGACGCGGAAGGACGCCAGGCAGTCGACCAGGTTGCTGTAGTTCTGATCGGTGACGACGTCGACCGCTTCGCCTCTGTGGTTGATCATGCGTGCGCGGTACGTCTTTTCGCCGAGGATATCGGTCTCAACGCCGGCTCTCGCGACATAGACAACGAGGTCGCTCGTTTCCTGCGCCGCAGCTTCGATGTAGAAGGCCCAGGTGGAGATGGCGGTGCCGGAATAGTTGGATACATTGCCGAGGTAGACGATGTAGGGATCGCCGATGTTGAACTTTCTCAGCGGGAAGATGCTGGATTTACGTATCGGCAGATAGCGGGTCTTGGTACCGTTCATGGAGAAACGGCTGACGGTCGACGCCGAAGAGCTGGAATAGCTGAGCGGTCCGGAGACCGTGCCGGTGACCGACGTCGTGCGGAAGACCTTGTGGACGACGTGTGCAGCCTTCTCTACGTCATAGCCGAAGGTGAGAAGGATGACTTCGTCCTGATCGAACTTGGAACCGGCGCCTGCCGCCGAAGCCGGGAACAGTGCGTTTTTGTCGTTGGACTTCGCTACGGTGACGGTTTCAGTGAGCTCGAGATCGGCGAGCGGAGAGATGGTGCCGGAGAGGATCGTTGCGGAGACATACGCGGGGACGATCTCTACGCCGTTTTCGTCCAGCTGAGCCGGGAAATATTTGTTGACTCTTGCGGGATAGATCAGCTCGCTGCAGACGGTGACGTGCTTGGTCTCTTCGTCATAATAGACCTCGTTGTGGGTGCCGTAGGTGGCGGCGCAGCTGGCGCTGCCCGCGACCTTACCGGTGGAGCCGTATTTACCGAGACGGTAGGAGGAGTTTTCCCAGATGACGCCCAGCATGGAGGATGCCCAGCTGCTGCTCAGCTTGCTGCTGAAGATTCTGTCGTGCTCGCGCAGATAGTGGGCAGGATCGACGTCGGGAAGACCGAGCAGCTGCGCCACGTCGTACGTATCCGCGCTATCGGTATATTTGCCGTTGTAGTAATAGGTCAGAGAGGTGGGATCTTCGCCGATTTTCGCCTTAGCGGATTTGCCGGTGATGGGACCCTCGCCGTCGAAGAGCGGCTCACGGAAGACGAAGGGACCGATCCGCTTGTTTCCGTCGACCCAGTAGTCGCAGGGACGACCGAATTCATCCGCGGCTTCGCGGGAAGCGCGGAGATTGGGGAAGAGACGCTCGACGAGCTGAAGCTTCTTCTCGCCCGGGCGGTTCATATAGTCGAAGGTCTCGTTTTCGAGCTCCGTGATCTCAGTCTTGTCCTGGATGGTGATCTCGCCGGCAATGGTGGTCTTGCCGGAGGGAGAATAGACGACGCTGGAGGTCAGCGCGTTGAAGAACATACGGCAGGCAAGATCGCGGGTGAGGCTGCCTTCGAGACTTGCGGCAACATCTTCCGGGAAGTTTTTAAACAGGGAGCTGCGCGGCTTGTGTGCTTCGACGCGGACGTTTTCCTCCCACGTTTCGCCGACAAAGCCCTCGACCTCGGGATCGTGTCCGA
>JAFVWG010000043.1 GCA_017501805.1 Oscillospiraceae bacterium | reverse complement strand
GACCTCGACACCGAGGAAGAAGACGCAGAAGACCTGGAAAAAGCCAAAAAGGCACGCCAGAGGCTCGGAAGGAAGGCGAGACGATGAAACATACCCATAAGCACAAAAGGCTCGCCAAAACCAAAACAAGGAACCAGAGGAACGCTCTGCACCGCTTGAATTCATTCCTGAATGCGAATCAGCGGAAGCCGGTGCGCCTCCTCATTTCCATGTGGAAGGACCAACAGCAGGCTATCACATACAAGCAGCTGCGCGAAGCAATTCTCCTCGGATACATGACCGAGGAAGAATTCACGAACTGGCAGGACGACTACGTGGCATTTTTCAACACCCACCTGAAGCCGATACTTGACAGCGCAACCTTCAAAGGCGGCAAGGACATCGCGGCCGCGCTTCTTCAGAACCCCGACCTCTATATGCCTATGACCACCGGCATCGACAACTGGATCACCGTCCACGGCGCCGAATGGATCACGCAGATGAGCGACGAAGCGAAGGAAGCGGTCTCCAGCATGATCCACTACACCGCAAAAGGACATATGACCGTTGACGAACTCGCCCGAATCATCAGACCGACCATCGGACTGACAGAACCCCAGGCACTCGCCAACGCGCATTATTACGAGAAGGTAAAGGCGAAGCTCATGGAGGATAACCCCACCATGAAGGAAACCACCGCCGCCAAGAGAGCCAGAGAGGCAGCCGCACGGTACGCCGGAAGGCAGCACCGGGAGCGCGCTCAAATGATAGCCGAGACGGAGCTGGCGTATGCCTACAACAAAGGTGCAGACGACGCAATTCACCAGGCGCAGGACGCAGGACTGCTCCCCAGGATGAAAGCGGTATGGAGCACAGCGGACGACGAAGGGGTCTGCGGAATATGCGGCGCCCTGGATGGCGTCGCGGTAGACCTCGGCGACAGCTTCGAGTACCAGGGTAAAAGCCTATACGGTGGACAGAAGCAAACCCCGCCTGCACACCCACGCTGCAGATGCGCCATCTGCTACGAAGAAGCAGAATAGGAGGAACGACAATGTTCACATTCAAGGAGGCTCTGAAGAAGGAGCCAATCGGAAAAGCGTCCGGGGTAACCGGGCGATTTAAGATAGCAAAATCGGACGACGACAAACGCCTCGCCTTCGGCTGGGCAAACGTCTCCGTGAGCGCCGCCGGAGAGCAGCTGGTCGACTGGCACGAAGACATGATCGACATCGAAGAGCTGGAGCAGGCGGCTTATAAATTCGTGGAGCTTTACCGCGAAGGCGGAGAGATGCACGAACGCGGCGGATGCGCCGTCCTCATTGAGAGCATGGTATTCACCAAAGAGAAGCAGGCTGCCCTCGGACTTCCCGAAGGCACCGTCCCGGAAGGCTGGTGGATCGGTTTCTACGTAACCGACGACGACGTCTGGGAAAAGGTCAAATCCGGAGAATACCCGATGTTCAGTATTGAAGGAGAAGCCATCAGAGAACCGGTCGAGGAACCGACCGAACCCGCCGAAGCGTAAGCTCGGCATTTTTACGATAAACCGAGGGGCCGCACCGTCGGCGCCCTTTGTTTATAAATTCAGCAAGAAAGGAGGAAAACCAGTGGCAAAATCGAAACTCAAGGACCTGAAAATCACGAAGGTAGACTTCGTGGATGCTGGCGCCAACCAGCAGGCGGACGTTCTTCTCTTTAAGAACAAAGAGGGAGCGCCTGCACCCGCAGCGACAGAACCTGCCCACCAGAGCATGGTGAAGCGCTTCCTGGCGGGAGTGATGTCCATCGCAAAGCGCGAAGGCATCGAGCAAACGGAAATCGAGGAAATCGCCAAAGGATGCGACGCGGAGACTTTCGATGAGAAATTCCAATCCGCACAGCTCCGCAAGACGACCGACGAAATCTGGGACTTCTGCTATTTCCTGCAGGATAGCCTCTGCTCCATCGTCCGCGATGCCGACGTGGCAGCCGCCGACAAAGGCACGATGATGAGTCAGAGCCTCGCTGAATTCAACGAAGCGGTCACGGCCGCAATCGCACTCTGGGCAAGCGGCACACCCACAAAGGTGTTAAAATCCGCGCCCGAAATGACTGCCGAACAGATAGAAGTCGCCAAAGCAAGGCTGGCGGCTATTATCGCCAAATCCACCGGCACAGAACCTGCCGGAACCACAAACCCTGGCACCGATCCGGTGACCAAAACAACGAAAGGAGTCGACGAAGACATGAAAATCGACAAGAGCAAACTCTCCCCTGAACAGCTCGCCCAGCTCGAAGAGATCGAGAAGGTAGCCGGCATTCAGGAGGAAACCGAACCCGCAGCTGGCGGCGTGGCAAAGTCCACCGAACCCGCAGCAACTGAACCCGCTGCTGAACCTGCAGCAACCGATCCCGCTCCTGCTACCGAGCCTGCCGGTAACGAGGACATCTACAAGGGTCTCCACCCTGCCGTAGCCGCTGAATTGAAGGCGCTCCGCAAGAGAGCCGACGAAGCAGAGGACCGCGAGCTCGCAGAGGTAGCCAAGAAGTACGAGATCATCGGCAAGAAGCCTGAAGAACTCGTTCCTCTCTTTAAGAGCCTCAAGGCAGCCGGCGGCGCAGCTTACGACCAGATGATCGCCGTTTTGGACGCTTCCGTTCAGACCGTCGAGAAGTCCGGCGCATTCAGCGAAATCGGCAAGAGCACCAGCGGCGGTCAGCCCGACGCATGGGCACAGATCGAGAAGCACGCTGAAGCAATTCAGAAGAGTGCTCCTACTATGACCTGGAACCAGGCTGTAGACAAAGCCTGCGAACAGCACCCTGAACTCGTAGCCGAATACGAGACCAACAGATAAGGAGGAGAAATCATGAGCTATTTCGGAACTACTATCAATGACAGCGCCACCATCGTGGGCGCAGCCGCAGCGGCACTTGAAAACAACGCGTTTCTTGCCGCTAAATTCGACAGCAACGGCAAAATCGTCGTAGCTGACACCAAGGGCGAGAACGCCGTCGGCTTATTCCTCGCAGCAGAGGAAGGCATCAAAGCCGGCGAGGACGTAACCGTCCAGATCAAGGAGTGCGGTCTCTGGAAGGCTGGCGAAGCCGTAAAAGCCGGGGACGAACTCACCACAGACGCCAACGGTAAAGCCATCAAGGCTACTGCTGGCAATTTCATCACCGCTATCGCGCTTGAAGCAGCCAACGCCGCAGACGACGTCATCAAGGTACAGATCGTCAAGGCTGGCTACAAGAACCAGGACAGCGCCGATGAAGGCGACGATGCGTAATCGCTAAAGGAGGATACAAACAATGAAAAACACTAACGCAGGCATCCAGAGCGCAATCGCGAAAGGCTGGAAGCCTAACAACTATTTGACAAATATGTCAATGGCGCATTTCGCCAACCCCGCAGACTTTGTCGCAACGAAGATCTTCCCGATCTGCCCCGTTGCACAGAGCTCCAGCTACTACTACAAATTCAGCAAGGCAGACCTCGCTCGCGACAACGTGAGCCGCAAGCCTGCCTACGGCAAGGTTCAGCCTGCCATCATGGGTCAGACCGACGACACCTACAAGTGCGAAGTCGATCAGATCATCGTGGGCATCGACCAGATCGCAACTCTCGACTTCCAGAGAGCTCACGCTCCCGGCGTAGCGGATCCCCGCCGCGCGAAGGTTCGCTTCGCAACCGAGCAGATGCTCCTCCACCAGGACATCCTCTTCGCGAAGAACTTCTTCAAGGCTGGCGTATGGGCAAACGAGTACACCGGCGTCGCTTCCAATCCTGCTGGCAAGCAGATGCTCAAGTTTACGGACGCGAACTTCGACCCCGTGAACTTCTTCGACGCTCGCAAGAAGGAGATCAAGCTCTCCGGCCGCAGAACTCCCAACAAGCTCTGCCTCGGCGTGGATGCCTTCAACGCATTGAAGAACCACGGCGACATCATCGAGCGCGTGAAGTACACCGGCAGCACCGCAAACCCTGCGACTGTCAACGAGCAGGTTCTCGCCCAGCTCTTCGGCTTCAAGGAAGTCGTTGTGCTTGAGAGCACCTACAACTCCGCAGGCATCGGCGGCGAGAACATGGAATTCATCTGTGATCCTGCCGGCGCTTTGCTTTGCTACGTAACTGACGCACCTGCCATCGACGAACCTTCTGCCGGCTACATCTTCACATGGGATATGCTCGGCAACGGTCAGCACGTGGCATTCGACCAGTACGAAGGCGAGAAGGGCACCCACAGCGAATTCATCGAAGGCTTGATGTCCAGCGACATGAAGAAGACCTGCGACGACCTCGCTATCTACTTCAAGGAATGCGTATAAGGAGGGGCGAACAATGAACGGCTATATTGCACTTAAACCCATTACTCTCTCCGGCGTCGATTACGCCGCAGGAGACAGCATCCCGGCTGACGCCGTTCTCCCTTCTCGCGTTCCCGCTCTTATTCGCACCAAGTCCATCGCTCGCATTAACGAGCGCCCCGCAGAAGCGCAGGAAACGCCCCAGAACGACGCGAACGACTTCGGAGGGGTAAACTTACCCATCCAGACCGAAAACGGCGTCCTGGAGCTTCCTGCGAGCGGTGAGGACATCGTAAAGGCGGTAGAGGTCATGCAGATGAACGCCGAAGACGCCGCAAAGGCAGTCGGCGACATTGAGTCGGAGACGACTCTCATCATTATTGACGCCTGCGAAAGCAGAAAGACCGTCAAAACAGCCGTAAAGGCAAGAGCGGAAGAACTCAACGCAGCAGCTGAAGGCGACGATGAAGACCAGGAAGGTCAGAACGGCGCTGACGGCACCGGCACGGAGGGAGACACCGAAGACGGCGGTGATGAGTAATGGCACGATACACCTACTCATACGACGCCACCAAAATCGGCGAACGCGGAAAGGATAGGATGCGCTTCGAGCTCGGCGACATTATGGTCGAGGGTATGGAGCAGACGTCCGCCCTTTCCGACGAAGAGTACAACGCCATCATCCAGGCATACCCCGGCAAGTGGAAGAAGGCGAAGCTGGCGCTCATCGAGAGCATCATGCGGCGCTTTTCTTACGAGGTGGACACCGACGTGGGTCCGCTTTCCCTTTCCCTTCGCCAGAGATATGACGACTGGAAGGCGATGTACGACCAGCTGAAGAAAGAGGTCTGCGCGGCTACCGTTCCCAGCGCAAACCCGGCGGCGATAAACGGTGGTCATTACTTCACAGAAGGAATGCACAACAACCCGAACGCCGGAGGAACGGAGGCGAAAGGAGGCGGCCGTCGTGTTTTACCATAGACCTGAAAACCTCTGGAAGGATTTCGTGGTCGAGAGCAAGACTGAAAGCACGACAAGCCGAGGACGCGCGGCAAATTCCTACGATACCGAGCACCCCGAATACATCCACGCCATATTGTGCGGCGCCACTCCCAGCGAGAAATTGAAATACCACCAGATGGGACACCCGATAACCCACGTTATAAGCCACCGAGGAAAGCCGAAAGCCAAAGAGGGCGACCGGCTTATACTCCAAAATCGCGCATTTTATGTGCAGGGCGTGGACGATCCGGGCGACCAGGGACTCTGGGCAATTTACTACGCGGAGGAAAGGAGCGACGCTCACGATGGAAATCAACTGGAGTAAGCAAGAGGCGGCGGTACAGAATCGCATCAAGGAAGCCGTGAGAGACGCCAACACGAAGGCACAGTCGTGCGCCGTCCGAGCTTCCAACCACCTACGCAATGCCGCCCTGACAGTCCTTCGAGGACAGCGCAGCGGCAGGCGGTACAAAAAGCCGCACACCAAGACCTACTACACCGCATCGGCGCCGGGAGAGCCACCGGCGGTACGGACCGGAATGCTCCGCATGAGCTGGGGCATGAAAGCCGAGGGCGACGGCAAGGGCAACTACACAGCCGGAATCTACACCGACGTGCCCTACGCAGAAGACCTCGACACCGGCACACCGGGCGGAAAGATAAAACCACGTCCGTACAAAGACAAGATAATCGAGACCGCCAAGCCGAAGGTCGTCTCGGTTTTTGCAGAGCTCGAAACAAAGTGAGAGGAGGAAAGCCATGTCGATAACCACAAACACCACCGCGCCGACATTCAACAGCGCGAAGGTTCAGAAGGGCGACTTCATCAGAGCGAAATACCGCTCCTGGGAGAAGCCGCACAACGGTCTCGTAGCAAACGTGACCGAGGACGAAATCCGCGTCCTTTACGTGCCTGACATCGGAAACGTGACGAACTACTTCGTCATTCCGATCGCAGAGGTCGCAGAAGGACTCTGGACGCTTTCGGTCAGCGCCGATATGGAGACCGTGGAGACGGAGGGCGGAAACGATGACGCTTGAAGACTTAATCTACCAGCGACTGACACAGCACCCCTCCCTCATTAAGAAGCTGGCGAAATATGCCGGCAACCCGGCGGTATTCTTTCAGAGCGCGCCGGACGACAAGGCACAAGGCTGGAAAGGGCGCCTGCAATTCCCGCGTATTGATTACGTCGTGGATCTGCAGCACAACCCGGAGAGAAAAACCAGCGGCTCCCTCACCCTGAACATCTGGAGCACAGAAGAAGCAGGCGTAACGCCGCCGGAGGAACTGGAGCCGATCGTGCGCCAGCTCTTATGCGGCGTTTTTCTAAAGCCGCAAGACGCTCCCCCTTATGCTTTGTCATGGGCAAGAAGTGAACCGTTCGACGCACCCAGAGAAGGCGGCGACGGAATCGTCATAGGTGCAACGATCATCTTTGACGTTTTCGCGTTCCCTTCCCAGGTCACAACGGATCCCGACCCCATTCTGGCAATAAACCACTTCGCAAAACAGCTGATACCGTGCGCCACCGTCATCGGCAAGGACGACCTCATGGCAGAGACCGTCCCGACGGAAGAAAAGCCGGCGCTTTATTTCCGACTGGAGACCATCAGAAACCAGCGAGAGACCAACACCGTCGCATGGATGGACGCGGTCATCGCAGGTCACGTCTTCGCCGGAGGCGAGGAGACCACCTGGATCAGAGCCATCGTAGACGCGCTGGCGCTGAACGGAGAGGTAACGATGCTCGACACGTCCCCGATGTTTATCACAACGCTGACGGCAGACAGCACCCTCAACGCCACATCTGCAGGACAGCTCCGGATCGGCGTCCGCTTCGGACTTTTGCGAAGGAAACCACTACCCCATGTACTGCACAACGCAAACATGGAGCAAACCAAAGGAGGCGACTAATATGGCAGCAAAAAAGACACCCGAAGTCGTCCAGGAACCGGAATACACCGTGGAGGAATTCGCGGCGAACCCTTCCGCAGTCTTCGGCGAAGCCATATCGCCCGATATCGTAACAGCAGCGCTGCGTGTGGCGGGCGTTAAGAAGACCACAAAGAGCGCAGCAAAAACCATCATCAACAAATTCAGATCGAAGGAGGTCAAGTAACCTATGGGAACTTTCACTATTGGAGAAACCAAAGTCCGCCCTGGCGAGTACCATCGCTTTGAAAATGCTGGCGGCATTCCCACCGCAGGTGCGACCAACGGAATCGTAGCTGGCGTAATTCGCGCCAACTGGGGACCGCTCAACAAGGCGGTAGTTTTCGATCCGAGCACAGACGTGAAGGCAGTCTTCGGCAAGGGACAGACCGAAGACCTCATCAGCGCAATGTTCGAGGAAGGAAACTCGAAGGGATACTTCGTCCGCTGCGGTACCGGTGGTACCTACGGCTCCATCACGCTGAAGGACAACGCAGCCGAGGCAGCTGACGCCGTGACGATCACGGCTAAATACGTCGGCGACCGCGCGTTCACCGTCAGCATCAGAGACAGCTTGACAAACGACGCAAAGAGAGAATGCATCATCTACGACGGCACTACCGAATTTGAGAAGATCGAATTCGCAAAGGGTGCCGAAGGCGGCGAAGCAGCTGCTCTTGTTGCGGCTTTTGCAGCTTCCGAAAACTTCACAGCACAGAAGGTAGCCGACGGATCCGGCGCTCTTGCCTCTGTAACGCAGTCCGCGTTCACAGCCGGCACTAACCCGACCGTAGACACCGAGGCATACTCCACCGCCCTCAACGCGCTGGAGCCTCACACCTACAACGTGCTCTGCGTAGACACCGAGGACGTCGCAGTCCACGCGGTCGTTCACTCTTTCATCAAGAGAACCTTCGCAGCAGGCGCGTATCCTACGACTGTCCTCTCCGAAAAGGCCAGCACCGAGAACACTCTCGACGTGAGAATGCAGCACGCTGCAGCTTTCAACGACGCGAAGATCTCCTACGTGTTGAACGGCGGCGAAGACACCAGCGGTAACAAGAAGGATGGCTACATCAACGCTGCCAGAATCGGCGGCATTATCGCGGCCGTTCCTTCCAACCAGAGCGTAACTCACTACGTCGTGAGCGGCTACGCAGACCTTGCGGAAACCCTCACTAACACGCAGATCGAGAAGGCGCTCCTCTCCGGCTGCATCGTTCTGACAAAGAACAGCAGCGGCCAGGTATGGATCGAGCAGGGCATCAACACCCTCATCACTCCTTCTGGCAACGAGGACGAAGGCTGGAAGAAGATCCGCCGCGTAAAGACTCGCTTCGAGCTTATGCAGCGCATCGGCGACACCACCGACGCCCTCATCGGTAAGATCAACAACGACACCGACGGCAGAGCCGCTATCGTAGCAGCTGGTCAGTCGGTAATCGACACCATGATCGCCGAAAAGAAGCTCGCTCCCGGCTCTATCATGACCGAGGACAGCGCAAATCCTGCGAAGGGCGACAGCGCATGGTTCGTCATCGCGGTAGACGACATCGACAGCATCGAGAAGATCTACCTGACCTACCGCTTCCGCTTCTCCGCAAATTAACGAAGGGAGGACACCTAAATGCTTAATCAGAGAGGACCGATCGATACCAGAAAGGTATTGACCGGCAAAGACGGCGCTCTTTATAACGACGCAGGCGTGATGCTTGCGACCGTGGAGAGCTTCCAGGCGCAGGTTAACGTAACCAACGCCAAATACCAGCCGCTCGGCGACGCGCAGGAGCACGAAGCCTTCCAGGCTTACTCCGTAACGCTTACCTTCTCCCAGATCGTCATCGAGGACGACGCATTCATCGTCGAATTCATGAACGCTTTGAAGGAGGGCACCATGCCGAGCTGGAACTTCCAGGGGCTCATGAAGGGAAGAAACGGCTCGGAGCAGCGCATGAACTACCGTTCTTGCGTACCTTCCGGCACCATCGACCTTCAGAACGTCACAGTCGGAGACATTCTCAAGAGAGCGTGGAGCTTCTTCGTAAACGAACCCCCTGCTCTCCAGAAGCTGCTCACCGCAGACTGATAAAAATCGCCCCATTACAAACCGGCAGGGGCGGGTAAAACTGCCCCTGCT
>JAFVWG010000042.1 GCA_017501805.1 Oscillospiraceae bacterium | reverse complement strand
GGATGCGGCGGAAGGGCGCGGAAGAGGCGATGTTGTAGGTGCCGTACTTGGCAAAGATCGGAGGCAGCACGTCCTCCAGAACGGCAAACACGTCGTCCTGGCTCGCGAACGCCATTTCCATATCCAGCTGATAGAATTCGCCGGGGCTGCGGTCGCCGCGGGCGTCTTCATCGCGGAAGCAGGGGGCGATCTGGAAGTAGCGGTCGAATCCGGAGGTCATCAGCAGCTGCTTGAACTGCTGCGGCGCCTGCGGCAGAGCGTAGAACTTGCCGGGATGCTTGCGCGAGGGAACGAGGTAGTCCCGCGCGCCCTCCGGAGAGGAGGCGGTCAGGATCGGGGTGGTGATCTCCAGAAAATCGTGCGCGATCATCGCGGCGCGGAGCGCGGCGACGACATTGCAGCGCAGAACGATGTTCTTCTTGACCTCGGGATTCCGCAGGTCGAGGTAGCGGTGCTTCAGACGCAGGGTCTCGTCCGCGTCGCGGCTGCGGTTGATCTCAAAGGGCAGCTCGTTGTAGCGGCAGCGGCCGAGCACTTCCATCGTCTCGGGCACGACCTCCACATCGCCGGTCGCCTGCTTGGGGTTCTTGCTCGTCCGCTCACGGACGGCGCCGGTGATCGAGATCGTGGATTCCTTGTTGATGGCTTTGAACTGCTTCAAAAGCGCTTCCGTCTCAATGACGAGCTGCGTCGTTCCGTAGAAATCGCGCAGCACGACGAAAGCAAAATTGCTGCCGACCTCGCGGATGTTTTCCATCCAGCCGACGAGCGTGACCTTCTTTCCTGCGTCCTCCAGACGGAGCTGACCGCAGTTGTGCGTTCTGGACTGCATCATTTGTATCTGTCTCCTTCGCTCTTACGTTTCTTCTTTGATCAGCGGAGCTGCGTTCTTTGCGTCGATCTTCTCACGGATGGCGCTAGCGGCTTCGTCGGCCTTCAGGAGCTTCTGCTCGCCGGTCTCCATATCCTTGAGCGCGCAGACGCCCTGTGCGATCTCGTCCTCGCCCAGAAGGGCGCAGAAGGGGATCTTCAGCTTGTCCGCGTAGCTGAGCTTCGCCTTGAATTTCTTCTGCTCGGTGTAAAGCTGCGTGCGCAGTCCCGCGCGGCGCAGCGCCGTCGCCAGCTCAATGGCGGGCGCGAGATTTTCCGTCATCGGGAGCACCAGCACGTCGGCGGGAGCGGTCACCGCCTCGTCTGTGAGGAGGTTCTGCTCGCTCAGCGCGTAGAACAGGCGCGTCAGTCCGATGGAGATGCCCACGCCGGGCAGAGGCTTGTCGATGTAGTAGCCCGCGAGGTTGTCGTAGCGTCCGCCGGAGCAGACGGAGCCGAACTCGGGGTGATCCAGCAGCGTCGTCTCATAGACGGTGCCGGTGTAGTAGTCAAGTCCGCGCGCGATCGTCAGATCGACGGCGAAATTCTCCTCGGGCACGCCGAAGGCGGCGAGGTGACGGGTCACGGCTTCAAGCTCGGAAAGTCCCGCGTCGAAGGTTTCGTTCCGTCCCGCAAGGGCGCGCAGCCCCTCGGGGATCGCGCCGCCGACGGAATCCCGGGTCAGCGCCATAAAGTCCAGCACGCTCTTCGTCTGCTCCTCGGTCAGACCGATGTCCTCGCGCAGGAGCACGGCGGTCTTTTCCTCGCCGATCTTCTCGAGCTTATCCACCGTGCGCATCACATCGCCCGCGCGGTCGGAAAGCCCCTGCATTTCATAAAAGCCGGTGAGCAGCTTGCGGTTGTTCACGCGGATGCGGAAGCGCCTGAGTCCGAGCGCGGTGAAGGTCGCGCAGATGATCGAGGGGATCTCCGCGTCGCAGAGGATGTCCAGCTTGCCGTCGCCGATGACGTCGATATCCGCCTGATAGAACTCGCGGAAGCGTCCGCGCTGTGCGCGTTCGCCGCGGTAGACCTTGCCGATCTGGTAGCGGCGGAAGGGGAAGGACAGCTCTCCGTAGTGCAGCGCCACATACTTTGCCAGCGGCACGGTCAGGTCGAAGCGCAGCGCAAGGTCCGCGTCGCCCTTCTGAAAGCGGTAGATCTGCTTTTCGGTCTCACCGCCGCCCTTGGCGAGCAGGATCGCCGCGTCCTCCACAACGGGAGTGTCCAGCGGCGTGAAGCCGTAAAGCGCATAGGTCTCGCGCAGCACGCGCAGAAAGCGCTCGAGCTGCTGCTGCGGTGCGGGAAGCAATTCCATAAAGCCGGACAGCGTCCGGGGCTTGATCCGTTCCATCTCTGTTTAAGTCCTTTCTTGTAAACGCCCTTGCGTTCAGTGGTTGTTCAGTTTTTTCTGCGGACGCGCTACCTCGCGCCAGTCCAGATCACCGCGCTCCAGCCCGAGGATCATCATCTCCGCCGAGGCGAGGTTGGTGGCGATCGGTACGTTGTAGGCGTCGCACAGACGCATCGTGCGGATGACCCGCTGATCGTCCCAGGGGTCGGTGTTGTTGGGATCGTCGAAGAGGATGATGAGATCGACCTCGTTATAGGCGATCCGTGCATCCACCTGCTGGTGTCCGCCCTGACTGCGCGAAAGCAGAAGCGAGACGGGCAGTCCCGTCGCATCCGCGACGATCCGCCCCGTGGAGGCGGTCGCGCAGAGCGTGTGTTTGGCAAGGATGCTCCGATAGGCTGTGCAGAACTGGAGCATCAGCTCTTTTTTCTTGTCGTGCGCCATCAGCGCGATGTTCATACGGACGCCTCCTTTTATGTATTTGGTTCGCGAATATCGGAAAACTCTTTTTGCAAGAAAAAGAAAAGGGGGTTTGGGAATCGGCTCCTTTTCGGAGGAGCAATCCCTCCGTCATTTGCTTCGCAAATGCCACCTCCCTTTACACAAGGGAGGCTTTGGGGTGTTCGGAGCTACCGTGCGGTCAGCGGGGTCTTGATCCCCTTCAGCCGCCGTGCGATCCGGAGGCAGGCGGCGGAAGCGCCCTTTGCCTGCTCCAGCACCAGCGGGATGCCGTTCGCCGCGGAGAGCGGCACGGCGATATCCTCCGGCACGATGCCGAGCAGGGGCAGACCCACCGTGTCCATCACATCGTCGACAGTTTTCTGCATTCTGCGGTACATCGGGCGGCTGACGCGGTTGACCAGCACCCGGGCGGGAAGTCCCTCCGGCAGAAGCTGTGCCGCGCGGGAGCCGTCCCGCATAGCGGCGGCGTCCGCGCCCGTGACGACGATCGCTTCATCCGCGGTCATACAGGCGAGGCGGAAGCCCGCGCCGATCCCGGCGGGCGCGTCGATCAGACACCAGTCGAATTCTTCGCGGCAGCGCGCGAGCATCGCGGCAAACGCATCTGCGTCGATCTCTTCCGCGCTCAGTCCGACAGGCGCGGTGAGCAGCCGCAGTCCGCGCAGGCGCTCCTCGCCGGGAAGCTCCTCCGGAGCGACCTCTCCGCGCATCACACAGGTGAAGGGCGGCGCGACGGCGTCCGACATTCCGAGCGCGAGGTCGAGATTCCGCAGACCCACGTCCGCGTCGATGCAGAGAACGCGGTCGCCCATGGCGGAAAGACAGGACGCCACCGCCGCGCACATCGAGGTTTTTCCCGTGCCGCCCTTGCCGGAGACGAATGTTACGATCTTGCCCATTCGGAACCGCGCACCTTTCATAAAAAATAACAAAATCATTATAACCGCGAACAATGTAAAATTCAACCGTTTTGTGCAGGATGCACGGAAGTCGGTTCTGCCGCGGAGCGTTCGCGCATAAGTATCTCGGGAGGGGGAATGCTTCTGTGTACCGAAGAAAACCGCGGCATATTCCGGCGCTTCTGGCGCTGACCGTTTCGCTGCGCGTGCTGCCCGGGATCTGCGTGAACGCCGCCGTCCGCGCGCCGGAGCTGGCGGAGCTGAGCCGTCTGACGCTCAGTCTGAGCGTGGGTGCGGAAAGGCCGCCGGAGCAAAAGACGCCTCCGCAGATCCGGACGCTGCACATCCTGCCCAAGGAGCAGCCGCAGCCCGCGCCCGCCGAGCCGATCTCTTTCACCGCAGAGGAGGCGGACGGGCTGTCCGTTGCCGGCAACAGCGGAAAAGAATTTGACAAAGCGGCGCTTTTGTGCCGTCCGAACGATGTTTCCGTCACCTCGGACGAGCCCGCCGTTCTGATCGTCCACGCGCACACGAGCGAAGCCTATACGCAGTCGGCGGGCTGGACCTATCGGGAGACCGATCCGCTCCGCACGGCGGAGCAGGAATACTCGGTCGTCCGCGTGGGCAAAGAGATCGCGAAGGTCCTGACGGAAAAGGGCATTCCGACCCTGCACGACACGAGCGTGAACGACGACCCGAACTACAACGCCTCCTATTCGCTCTGCGGCAAGCGGACGCGGACGATGCTGGAGAACAATCCGTCCGTGCGGGTGGTGCTCGACGTGCACCGCGATGCGGCGGAGGACGCGCAGGGGCGGCAGACGGGAGAAGTGATCCGCGTGGGAGAAGAGGACAGCGCGAGACTGATGCTGGTCGTCGGCACGGACGCCGGAGGGCGCGAGCATCCGAACTGGCAGGAAAACCTCTCCCTCGCGCTCAAGCTGCAGGCGCTGGGCGAGCGGCGCGTGCCGGGGCTGTTCCGCCCGATCGACCTGCGGCGCGAATGCTTCAATCAGCAGCTTTCGCCGGGTGCGCTTCTGGTCGAGGTCGGCGCGGCGGGAAACACCCTGCCCGAGGCACTGACCGCCGCACGGCTCTTCGCGGAGGTGCTGGCGGAGCTTATGGGAGCGAAGAGTGAAGAGTGAAGAGTGAAGAATTGCGGTGTGCCGCGGGGCGGCACGGATTCAGATACTGCCTTCGGCAGGCGGGCGATTGACTTTGTATGGAGGATATGCCATACTGAAACCGTCGGTACAACACCGCGAAGTGTGAGAAAAAGAAAGGGGAAAGAACTATGATAAAAGAACTCTACACGCAGGCCTTTTCTATCTTGATGAAAAAACCCGTCCGTCTGTGGGGCATTTCCCTGCTCGGCAGCGTCCTGGGCATCGTTACGTCGATCTTCTTCGCCGTTCCGCTGGGACTGTCCGTCGCGATCAATCTGCTGCTGGAGACCGGCTTGGTCATGGTCTTCCTGCACGGCATCCGCGGGGAGGAAGTCAAATCCGTCCAGCTCTTTGACTGCTTCAAAAGCTGGGATGTCATCAAGCGCGTCCTCGCCGGTATGGGCTGGCGCGCCCTGTGGCTCTTCCTGTGGTGCCTGATCCCCGTTGTCGGCTGGATCATCGCCGCTGTCAAGTCCTACAGCTGGTTCCTTGTTCCCTACATTCTGGTGCAGGAGCCCGATATCGCGCCCACCGAGGCGCTCGCCGTGTCCGCGCAGCGCACCGAGGGCAAAAAGGGACAGATCTTCCTTGCGTATCTGCTGCCGACCCTTGCGATCTGGGTCGTCTCCTTCGTCATCGGACTGCTCGCGCTGATCCCGTTTATCGGCGTTCTGTTCAGCATTGTCGGCTTCGTCTTCTCCATCGTCGCAGGTCTGCTGATGCCCCTGTTTGTGGGTCTGGTCGGCGCGGCGATCTACGAAAAGCTCAAAAACGGCGCGGCTGCCGAATAAACCCGCAAAAAACAGGCTTGCTCTCCGGGCAAGCCTGTTTTCTGTGATACGAACCTCCGCTGCGGCACATACTATCCCGACACGCTGCGGGAGAAAAACCGCCTTTACAATCTTTGGGGGCTATGGTATACTTGACCTGTATAAGCTATGCCTGTTTTCGACAAAACCTTGCAGTTCGCTGAAAAAAGGGGATTTGCATGACTCAATATGTGATCCGCGGCGGAAAACCGCTGAACGGTGAGGTTGTGATCTCCGGCGCGAAAAACGCCGCCGTCGCCATCCTCCCGGCCGCGCTCCTTGTGGAGGGTGTCTGCCGCATCGAAAACATACCCGATATTTCCGACGTGCGCCTGCTGCTTCAGATCGTGGAGCAGATGGGCGTTTCGGTGCGTCGTCTCAGCCCCGGAACGGTGGAGCTGGACAGCACCCACGCGCGCAGCATCAAAGCCCCGGACGAGCTGGTTCGCAAGATCCGCGCGTCCTACTACCTCGTGGGCGCGCTGCTCGGCCGCTTCGGTCACGCCTATGTGGCTCTGCCCGGCGGCTGCAACTTCGGACCGCGCCCGATCGACCAGCATATCAAGGGCTTCGAGGCGCTCGGCGCACAGACCGACATCTCCAACGGCAGCGTCATCGCGGATGCGCCGGACGGTCTGCACGGCTGCCGCATCTATCTCGATATCGTTTCCGTCGGCGCGACGATGAATATTATGATCGCGGCGACGCTCGCCTCCGGCACGACCATCATCGAAAACTGCGCCAAGGAGCCGCACGTGGTCGATCTTGCCAACTTCCTCAACGCGATGGGCGCGCATATCTCCGGCGCGGGCACGGACGTCATCAAGATCCGCGGCGTCAAAAAACTCTCCGGCGGCGCGTATACCATCATCCCCGACCAGATCGAGGCCGGCACCTATATGGCGGCGGTCGCCGCCGCGGGCGGCAACGTGGTCGTGAAGAACATCATCCCCAAGCATATGGACTGCATCACCGCGAAGCTCAAGGAAATGGGGCTGTCCGTCGCGGAATACGACGATTCCATCCGCGTGCAGAAGACCCGCCCGCTCAAGGCTGCGCGCGTGAAAACGATGCCGTACCCCGGCTTCCCGACGGATATGCAGCCGCAGATCACGGTCTGCATGACGCAGGCGCAGGGCACGAGTATGGTCACCGAGAGCATCTACGACACCCGCTTCCGCTACACGGCGGAGCTCTGCCGTATGGGCGCCTCCATCGACGTCAGCGGCAAGATCGCCGTTGTGGACGGTCCGCGCGAGCTGGAGGGCTGCACGGTCAAGGCCTTCGATCTCCGCGCCGGCGCGGCCATGGTCATCGCAGGTCTCGCCGCGGAGGGAACGACGATCGTCGAAGGGGCGAGCTATATCGAGCGCGGCTATGAGCGCATCATCGAAAAGCTCCGCGCCATCGGCGCCGACATCACCCGCGAAGAGCTGCAGGATGACCCTCCCGCACAGCAGGAAAATCCCGCATAACAGGAAACTGCCGCATAAGCGGCAGCTTTTTGTTTGAAAAAGCAAAAAATATCCGCTTTGCCTCTTGAGAATCGGAGCGGAATGTGATATATTTCCATATTGCGATAATGAAAGAAATCTCACAGAAAAAGGAAGGAGAAAACAATATGGCAAAAAAGTTTGTCTACCTCTTCTCGGAG
>JAFVWG010000318.1 GCA_017501805.1 Oscillospiraceae bacterium | reverse complement strand
ACAGCGGTCGCGGACGCTTTTCATCACGCGGCGGCAGGAAACGCCGAGCTTGGGATCGGGCGATTCGGGATAGAGCTCGAGGCGGAAGCTGTCGAAGTTCTCGCGTCCGTCCAGCAGACTGGAAAGCTCGCGTTTCTGCTCTTGACGGCACAGCTCACGCAGACATTCGCACATCGTACTGCCGACATAGCCCGTGCCGCCGCAGTGTTCGCAGACGGACTGCGGGTCGAAGTCGTCGTCCTCCAGCTCCAGCGTCTGCAGAAGCCAGCTGCGCTCCGCCTGCAGGCTTTGGTTTTCTTTTTTGATGCGTTCGATCGCTTCGCGGGGATCGCTGCCGGAGGCGAGCGCCGCTGCGACCGTCTGCGCCATCGTGCGCTGCAGCGCGAGATCGACCTCACGCAGACGCGGACAGTCCGCATAGGCCTTTTCCAGCCGCTCGTTCGCCTCGTTCCGGGCGATTTCACGCGCCTGCTCCAGTCGCTCACGCGCCCGCTGCAGGACGGCTCCGGAGTATGCCATAGATCAAGTCTCCTTTTTTCCCAGAAGCTGCTCCAGGGCTTTGCGTTCCAGGTCGGTCATTTTTGAGGACTTCGCGGCGGCTTTGCCGCGCCGCGCCGCAGTTGTGCCGGAGTCGCCCGCGCGGATCTCCTCCACGCTGTGCAGACCCTTTTCCTCCCAGCGGGAGAGGATGGAATGCAGATACGGCCATTTGAGACCGCCGGTATTCATACAGGTTTTTTCGTACGCCATCGCGATCGCCTCGTCCGGGAAGCCCCAGTCGATCCACTGGTTGACATAGCGCTCCTCCGCCGCGACGAGCCTGCGCCCCGAGATCTGCAGCAGCTCCGCAATGCGTCCCGCGCGGGAGCGGCGGGTAAGCTGCGCCTGCATGTACTGCACGGCGGCTTCGACGTTGTCGATCTCAAGATCCGCCCAGGCGAAGGCCTCTTTTTCGATGCTGCGCATACTCGGCGGACGAACGCCCCGCGCACGGCTGCGCTGTACGCAGTAGGAGATGAGGATCGCCGTGACCTCGTCCGGCATCTGCAGATAGTCGCGGATGGAGATCAGACATTTCAGCTCCTCGGTGGAGAGGTTGCGTCCGAGCTGCCGCTGTGCCTCGCCCATCAGTCGGGAGAAGGCATCGTCGCGCAGCATTCCGGTGACGTCGGTTTCGGTGTACACGGGGCGATCGGCGCGCGGGAGCGGCTTTTCGGGCTCGCGGGAAAGACCCAGCCGCCGCAGGATACGCGCGGCTTCCTCCCGCCGTTCGGCGCTCATCGGCGCGTCCTCGGGCTTTCCGCCGCCGCACAGATGCAGAAACAGCAGCGCGGCGTCCCCGTTTGCCGCGGCGAGCAGCAGACGGCGCTCCTGCGGGGTGATCTGAATATTCTCTTCCATTGACGCCGCCTCCCTTCCGCGGACATATTCCGACAGTATCCAGTATATCACACGAATCTGCCGCTTGCAACCGCAGTTGACAGTACAGGGGCTTCGTGCTAAAATGACAATGTCTGCCTATGCAGAAAAGTATTTATGGATTCAGAAGGAGCGTGCAGATCTGTTATGGATGACCCCGGAAGTCGATCGTATCTGCTCAGAAGTGCGATCATTATCGCGGCGCTGGTATTGGGCGCGGCGTATTTTGCCGTTGCGGAGACCTCGTTTGCGTCCGTCTCCCGCACCCGGCTGAAGCTTCGCGCAGAGCGCGGCGAAAAACGCGCGATCAAGGCGCTGAACATTCTTGACCGCTTTGATGAGGCGATCACGACGATCCTCATCGGCACGAACATCACGCACATCGTTGCGGCGAGCGTTGCCTCCATGGCGGTCACGCGCGCATTCGGACTGCAGTGGATCTCTCTCTGCACGGTCGTTATGACAATATTGGTGTTCTTCGTGGGCGAAATGCTGCCGAAGAGCATTGCGAAAAAATACAGCGAGCGGCTGTCTCTGGCAGCGGCGGATTCGCTGTACTTTTTTATGACCGTTTTGAAGCCGATCTCGTGCATTTTGTCCGCCATCGGAAGACTCGGCACCTGTATGAACAAGGACGGTGCGGAGAAATCCGTCACCGAGGAAGAGATCTACGACATCATAGAGGATATGACCGAAGAGGGCACGCTCGACTCCGAGCAGGGAGAGCTGATCTCCTCCGCGCTGCAGTTCGGCGATATCACCGTGGAAAGCATTCTGACCGCGCGGGTCGATCTCGCCGCGGTGAATGTGGACGATCCCCCCGAAAAGCTGCTTGCCTTTATCAAAGAGCAGCGGCACAGCCGTCTGCCCGTCTACGAGGGCAGCATCGACAATGTCATCGGCGTGCTTTCCATCCGCAAGTATCTGCGCGCAGTCGCACAGCAGGGCGTCGATCAGGACATCCGCAGTCTGATGAGCGCACCGTACTTCGTACATCAGTCCACAAAGATCGACGATCTGCTGCCCCTTATGAGCAAGCAACGCCTCAATATGGCGGTCGTCACGGACAACTACGGCGGCACGCTCGGCATCGTCACCGTCGAGGACATCCTCGAAGAGCTGGTCGGCGAGATCTGGGACGAGGAAGACCTCGTGAGAGAGCCGTTTATTCAGCTTGAGGACGGCGTCTGGGACTGCGCCGCCGACGAGACCGTTGCGGACGTACTGGAAAAGCTCGATATCGAGCCGGACGACGGTGAAACGGACTACACCAACAAGCTGTTCGGCGAATGGGCGTACGAGCAGTTCCCGCAGATCCCGCAGGTCGGCGACAGCTTCACCGCGCTCGGTGCGCGGGTGACGATCTCCGAAATGGAGCACAGCCGCATCCTGCGCGCGACCATCCGGACGGAAAGGGGTGAGCAGGCGTGAGCATCGGACTTCTCCTTCTCGGCATCGCGATCTGCGTCGCCCTGTCGTTCTTCTTCTCCTCCTCGGAGATGGCGTACTCGTCCTGCAACCGTCTGCGGCTGGAAAAAGCGCGGGAGGACGGCGACAAGCGCGCCGCTCTTGCCGAAAAGATCTGCGAGCACTTTGACAAGACGCTCTCCACGATCCTCATCGGAAACAATCTGGTAAATATCGCCGCATCCTCCCTCGGCTCGGTGCTCGTCGTGCTGATCGTGGGAGAGGAGCTTGCGGGGCGCTACGCCTGGATCGCCGCCACCTCGATCACGGTGCTGGTCATCATCTTCGGCGAGACGCTGCCCAAGATCGTTGCAAAATGCGGTGCAAACCGCTTCGCCCTGCGCTACGCCCGCGCGATCCACGCGCTGAGTATTTTGCTCGCGCCGGTCGTCTGGCTGGTCGTGGGACTGGTCAATCTGATCTGCTGCGGACTCAAGGGCGATACCGAAAGTGAAGAAGACGCCCGCGAGGAGCTCAGCTCCATCATTGAGACTGCCGAGGACGAAGATGTGCTCGACGAGGATCAGAGCGAACTGGTGCAGGCGGCAATCGATTTTTCGGATATCTCCGCCGCAGAGGTCATGACCGCGCGTGTGGATATGATCGCGATCGACATCGACGACCCGTGGGAAAAACAGCTGGAGACCATCTTCTCCGCGCCCTATACGCGCCTGCCGGTCTACAGCGAGAGCAAGGACAACATCCTCGGCATCCTGCATCTCAACCGCTTCTACAAGGCGATGATCGACAACCCGCATCCGAACATCCGCAAGCTGCTTGCGAAGCCCTGCTACGTCTACAAGACGATGCGTATGCCCGCCGTTCTGGACGGACTCAACGCCGCCAAGCAGCATCTTGCCATCGTGACCGACGAATACGGCGGCACGCTCGGCGTGCTCTCGATGGAGGACGTGCTGGAGCAGATGGTCGGCGAGATCTGGGACGAGACCGACGAGGTCGAGGAGACCGTCGTTGAGCGCGCGGACGGCCGCTACGAGCTGGACGGCGATATGGTCATCTCGGAGTTCCTCGATCTGCTGGAGATCCGCGAAAAGGACTTTGAAGCGGAGAGCGAGACGGTCGGCGGCTGGGTGATCGAAACGCTGGAGGCCTTCCCGAAGGCGGGCGACGGCTTCACCTTCCGCGATCTCAAGGTCACCGTTCTGGAGGCCGACGACAGACGCGTGGAAAAGCTGCTCATCGAGCGCCGCGAAAGCGAAGAAGAACAAGCATAAGAGCTTTATTTATTGCAGGCGGAGACCGCAGACGCGGTCTCCGCCTTTTTGTATGGGAGAGGCAAGATGCTTGCACACCGTCTCGCTGCGGCGCATATCCGATCGGGCAGCGGCATAGGCTTTGCTGACATCATTAAGGAGGCGATGAAGATGCCGGATCAATATGGGAGTGTGGTCGCCAAGGTCGTGACCTCCTCCGCGATGAGCCCGGTGGAGGGCGCGGCGCTCACCATCACACGGGGCAGCACGGAGGGAAAGACGGAGCTGCTTGCCGTGCGCCTTTCGGACGAGAACGGCTTTACCGCGCCGTTTTATCTGGAGGCGCCGGACGAGGCGGAGAGCGAACGCTATCAGACGGACACGCTTCCCTATGCCACGGTCGACCTGCTCGTTGACCGCTACGGCTATGACCCCGTCTCGGTGCGCGGAGCGCAGATCTTTGCGGGGACGCAGTCGCTGCAGCCGCTGACGCTGATCCCGACGGCGGAGCTGCCGGACAGCTACGCGCAGACGAAGCAGTACGATATCCCTGCACAGATCATCTAGGGAGGGACGCTATGCCGCCGCTGGAACCTTATATTCCCGAGACCATCACCGTCCACCTCGGTGCGCCCGACGAGCAGGCGGAAAATGTTACCGTGGCGTTTGCGGACTATGTGAAAAACGTCGTGTCCAGCGAGATCTACCCGACCTGGCAGGAGGCCGCCATCCGCGCGAACACGCTTGCGGTGATCTCGTTTGCGCTCAACCGTGTGTTTACGGAGTACTACAAGAGCCGGGGCTATCCCTTTGACATCACCGCCTCGACCGCGATCGATCAGAAATATATCGAAGGCAGAAACATCTATGAAAACGTGTCGAAGATCGTCGACGAGCTGGTGACGAGCTACATCCGCCGCCGGGGCAGTCTGGAGCCGCTTGCGGCAAAGTTCTGCAACGGTGTTACCGTCACCTGTGACGGACTGAGCCAGTGGGGGTCTCAGTATCTCGCGCAGGACGGCGCGACAGTCGATACCATCCTGCGGACCTATTACGGCGACGATATCGAGATCGTGATGGGCGCGCCCATACAGCCGCTCACGCCGTCCTATCCCGGCGAGCCGCTGAAAAACGGCGATGTGGGCGTCAACGTGGCGTGGGTGCAGACCGCCCTCAACCGCATCGCGCAGGATTATCCCGCCATCCCGAAGGTGACGGTGGACGCGATCTACGGCGCGGGTACGGAGGCGGCGGTCAAGGCCTTTCAGCGCGCGTTCTCTCTGGAGGAGGACGGCATCGTCGGAAACGACACCTGGTATAAGCTCCGCACGGTCTATGTCGCCGTGACAAAGCTTGCGGAGCTGCGCTCGGAGGGGCTGCGCTTTACCTCCTTCAGCTGGGAGTATCCGGAACGGGTCGCGCCGGGCGAGATCGGCGCAAAGGTGACGCAGCTGCAGTATATGCTCCGCGTGCTTGCCGCCTTCAACGACGCGGTCTCCGAGCCGCCGCTCTCCGGCAGCTACAATGCGGCAACGGAGCAGTCGGTGCGGGATTTTCAGCTTGCCTACGGGCTGCCCGTCACCGGGGTGGCGGATCGCGAGACCTGGAACAAAATCTACGATCAGTTCACTTCCATCCGTGACAGCGGCTTCGGTGAGGAGGATCTCTTCCCCATCCTGCGCGAGCCGCCCGCCGAGACGACCTTTGCCCTGCAGCGGCAGCTTGCGCTGTCCGCCGACGCCCTGCCGGAGCTGCCGAAGCCGCAGGTGAACGGCGCGTATGACGACGCCACACGCGAAAGCGTGGCGGTCTTCCAGCGGCTGACGGATCTGCCGGTCACCGGGGAGGCGGACGAGGAGACGAAGAAGCTGCTCGCGGAATTTGCCGAGACGCAGAAATACCGATACGCGGCGCGGGACGGACAGTTCCCCGGAGGGCTGCTTTCCCGCGGCGCACGTGACGGAGGGGAGCAAATATGACAGGAAGACCTGTGGAGGACCTGCAAAAGATGCTGCGCACCATCGCAAAGGCGGACAAACGCATTCCAACGGTGCTGCCGAACGGCATTTTCGATGCGGAGACGGAGGCGGCGCTGCGCGCCGTGCAGAGGCTGAACGGTCTGCCCGAGACAGGCGTTGCCGACCTTGTGACCTGGGACACGGTGCGCCGCCTGTACAAGGAGCTTGCGCCGCTGGTGCAGCCGCTTGAGCCGCTTCAGCTTCGCTGGGACCCGCTGCAGATCATATCGCCCGGAACCAGCAACACGCATCTGTTCCTCATTCAGGGAATGCTGCGCGGACTGGGAGAATACTACGTTAACCTCCCCGGCGTGGAGGTCACGGGACGCTACGACGAGGCGAGTGTCGCCGCTGTGCGCTTTCTGCAGCGCGTGTCGGGTCTGCCCGAGGACGGCGTGATCGATCAGAAAACGTGGTTTGCGCTCAGCGGTCTCTACCGTATGACCACGGGCAGAGGCGCAAGCGAGGAGCTTGTGGAAACGCGGACGGTCGGGGACTGATTTTTCTCCCTTTTACCTTTTGGACTGATTTGGGATATAAAGAACTTCCCTCCGTCAAAATAACGGAGGGAAGTATATTAACAGAACACAACCGTTCGATAAATTGGAGTTTATCTAATTGTTTCTTCTACCTCGAAAAAATCCTATCATAAATAAGATGATGCTCATCAACAAGAACAACATCAACATGATGAATTGAACATTTCCGTCCAGGCATTGTTCCCAGTTTTGGAAATCCACCTGATAGGGTTTGTTACCAGATGGGCCAAACAAGGCTGCAATTACATGATTTGCGCAATAAAGTGTGATTCCAATGACTGTGGTACAGATTCCTGCCTTAAGAAATGCGTTAAATCTGAAGGTGCATATCACTGCGCAAGCAATCACTGGTACAAAGCCGTAACCAGCCAGCAATATTGCGTTGTCAAGCATAAATGGGTGCCGGATACGGATGCGTATCATCATCAAAACAGTCAATGCAAACAACGCGGAAAAGGACAGGATATACTTATGTCGCGCATACTTCGTTCTTTTTAGTAAGACAGGTACAAATACCATCACGTAACCCATCAAGACCCCGATAGCAGCAGTCAAGAACCAAGTCAGTCCGTTGGTGTATACCGCACAAGTAAATAAAAGCAGGCAAATAGACAGATATGTTGAAACAGAGAAAGCGAGCAACTTTTTCGTTTCAAAAAAACCGGTAACTGTGGGTACAAAGGTAAAAGCACAAATCAATGCGGCCAACACAACAAAGAACCAGGAAAGCGTATGGTTTACTGCAAGATTACAAATGAGACAGGTAATTAGCGCAACGCCATAGGCTATTGTCGGGGCCAAAAACCAGATGTCACGAATGGTGCGGAACTTTCGAGCCTCTTGTTTCATTTTTCGTGTGTCCATATCAGTTGACGCAGTAATCAATTCATGTTCGCTTATCTCAAGGACACGGCAGATATCAGCAATTAATGTAATATCGGGATATGACACACCTCGTTCCCATTTGCTTATGGCACCCTCAGTAACAAACAATATTTCTGCCAAGTCCTTTTGTGAATAATTTTTCTCGGTTCGTTTGGCTTTAATGAACGAGCCGAATGTTTTTTTATCAGTCATATCGGTTCACCTCCGCCCATCATTCTACGGCAAATAAGGAAAACCGTCAACGGACTGTCAAGCCACCCCCCATTTTTGATGTGTGGAGGCAAATTCTTATTTATCGTTCAGTTTACTTTATTATGTTTTTCGGCCTGCATCAATACTTAGTGAAACTGCCAAAGATGTAACCCGTCAGTCCAAAAGTAAATTGGGACTGATTTTTTGTTTGCTTGACGAAGCGCTGTGCCGCCCTTATAATGGAGAGAGCAAGGGAGGCGAAGCCATGCAGGAATCCGGCGAAATGTATCTGGAAACGATCCTCGTTCTCAGCAAGCGTAAAAATTTTGTCCGCGCGGTCGACGTCGCGGAGGAGATGGGACTGACGAAGGCGTCGGTCAGCCGTGCGATGGGAAAGCTCAGGGACGCGGCCTGCATCGTTGTCGATCCGACGGGGCATATCGCCTTCACGGAAAAGGGGCGCGAGATCGCCGAGCGCATTTACGAGCGGCACCGGATCCTGACGCAGGTGCTGATCCGCCTCGGCGTGGATGAAGAAACCGCCGCGGAGGACGCCTGCAAGATCGAGCACGATCTGTCCGAGCGCAGCTTTGACGCGATCAAGAAGCATATCGAGCAATATTCCTGAAAAACAGAAACAACGCTCCCTCCGCCTCGCGGAGGGAGTTTTTTCATCGTCCGCCCGTCTTGGCAATTTCTCATTTCTCATTCCTCCCGCCGCTCTCACAAGAACAGTACAAAACCGCTGCTTGAAATAACGAAACCGATATGATATGCTGAACGTGCCAAACAGATTCCCTTTTTGCATATCGCACCGTATACAGACAGGCCAAGTCCCGAGTTTTGTGTTTTGGTAAAAACGCAAACTCCTTCCGGGACTCGGTTTTGTCTGGGTGCGTGGAATCTGTTTGGCGACAGCGGAGTGCGCGTTTTTCGGTGCGTGGCTCCGGCTGCGCACTTTTTTGATGCCTAAGCCGCAGAAAAATCCGTTGTAATCTTTTCTTTCCCGTGGTATGATAGCTTTGCCACGCAAATCGAATACATCACACTCACAGAGGATGGTTTTTGCCTTTTGGTAAAAACGCATTCTCTATCTATGCATTCTCTGTGAGTGTTTGGATTTGCGTGGCAGCAAACGGAGTTATGCGTTTTTCGGTGCGTGGCTCCGGCTGCGCACTTTTTT
>JAFVWG010000317.1 GCA_017501805.1 Oscillospiraceae bacterium | reverse complement strand
CAATGTCCCGTGCCTGTCTTTCTTGCTCGTGAAGTGCTCTCCTGTGTCCCGGCGCATCCGATGCTCACGGCATCGGGACGCGTGGGGTCTCATTATCCTTTAATGATCCGGGATCGGAAAGCGTACAGACCATCGTCTGCGTAAAGAGCAGCAGCTCACAGCTTGGTTTTTGATACACGCCCATCCCCCCTTATGGCATCGGAATGCGGGGCGTTTCGTTCGGCTTCACAGGCTTGCTTGCTTCGGGCACAGTTGTATTGCCGCCTGTGTTGCCGCCGGAGATGTTCCCTCCCGCGCCGCTTCCGCTCGAGCTGCTGCTGCCGGGAACGATCACGGCTCCCGCTCCACCCGAGGTTCCGCTCGCTTCGCCGGATATCCCGGTCGTTGCCTCACGCAGCTGCGCCTCGGTGAACACACGATCTGCGATCAGCTTTTGGGAAAGCGTCTTTTCTCCGGTCTTAAAGAGCGCGGCAAGTGTGTTCCAACAGTGCTGCGTCATCGTCTCGCGCGTAAATGCGCCTGTTTTCGGTGCTTCGGCGATCTTGCAGGTCTTTGCAAGGGCAAACGGATCGCTCCAGACAAAATCACCGCTGCCGTCCTCGGCATCCCGATAACCAAGCACACGCAGGAGCATCGTCAGGAACATCGCCTCCGTCATTTCCGTGCCGTAACCGAACGCCGTATCGGAAACACCCTTGGTGATCCCCTCGGAATACGCATAGGCTGCATAAGGCGCAAACCACGGATAGGCTGCAAAGTCCGCAAACAGATGCTGTTTCCCGCAGGCAAGGGCCTCCTTCTCCGCGCCGAGCAGACGGATGATCATCACAACGCCCTGTTCACGCGTCAGCGTTTTTTCCAATTCATAGCCCTTGTCGGTCCCCTGAAAAAGTCCGAGCGTTTTCAGCGCATCGGCGTATCTGGTATCTTCCCCCGCGGCCAACGCCGGGATGCAGCACGCCGACAGAAGAAGGACACTGAGCAGGAATGCAACGATTTTTCTCATAATTTGACATCCTCCTATGTTCCTATGTACTATTACTATATTAATTTCAGTTTAGCCCGAAATCGGAGCTTTTGCAAGTCATACTTTTTTCCTCCGCTCATCACGCAAAAGCCCGCGCAGATAGGCAAAGGTCTTATCCTCGCCGCTGTCACGCAGCATCGTCAGAAGACGGATCAGCAGATCGCGCGTTTCCGGGTGCAGCGGAATATTTGCTTCGCGCCGCAAGAGATAATCCAGTTCGCAGCCGGGATAATATTTGTCTCCCAGATAGGTGCGGCAGGCTGCGATCCGATCCGCGACCATCTCCGCCAAATAGCGGATCGGCATACGGACAGGTGCAAGATCGAACCAAAACTCTGCGTGGTGGCGGTTTCTCCCTTTGTGGTGCATCCACGCCAGCGAGTAGCCGTAGAGCTCCCGCTGACAGACATTCGGACTGCGGGTGCCTTGATAATATCGCGCACCTGCCAGGAACTCCGTTGGGGAGAATTTGGACAGATCGTGCGTCAGCCCCTGTCGGTACAGTCCGAGACGAAAGCAGTAGTGGCGTACCAGACGGCGGTGTTTTTCCACGGTCAGAAAATGCTTGAACGGATGCACATATTCCCCTTCCTTCCGATTTCGTTCACATACAGCATAGCAGGAATGGGAGGACTTCGCAAGTGGGCAATCTTCCTCAAAGCACTTGTCTCAGCTTATTGACCGCCTTTTTTTCTATGCGCGATACATAAGACCTGGAAATCCCGCAAAGCTCTGCCGTCTCCCCCTGTGTCAGCGGTTCCGCACCGTTCAGTCCGTAACGCAGGATCAGAATACGCCGCTCGCGTTCCGACAGAACACGCTGCATCGCCTCGCGAAGCTGCAGGCGCAGCTCCTTTGCCGAGAGGTTTTCGAAGAGGTCCTCCTCGGAACAGATCACATCCATCAGCGACAATGCGCTGCCGTCCTTCCCTGTCTCAATGGTCTCCGAGAGAGAAATGTCACCTGCCGTCTTTTTTCGTCGGCGGAAGCTCATCAGGATCTCATTTTCCACGCAGCGCGCCGCGTATGTTGCCAGTCGCGCCCCCTTCGTCCGATCAAAGGTCGCGATCCCCTTGATGAGTCCGATCGTTCCGATCGAGATCAGGTCGTCCTGATCGTCCGTCTGCGTATAATACTTCTTGACCACGTGCGCCACAAGGCGCAGATTGCGCTCCACGAGCACATTTCTCGCCGCAAGATCTCCCTCTGCCGCCAGAGCAAGATATCGCTCCTCTTCCTCCCTGCTCAGCGGTTTCGGGAATGATCCTCCGAGACCGGAAAGCCGCAGCGAGCAGGCCATACTGCCGAGAACAAGCCATAGTGCGGTACAGAGCAACGGTCACCACCTCCGAGGCAATATATTCCGCCGCTGCCTGTACCCTTTCCGATGATTCAAAAAATACGGCACGGTCTTATCGACCGTGCCGTATTCGGTGCATTATTTTCTGTGACGATCCAGGAACGTCTTCAGATCTGCCATCGCCTTGGCGATCGCTTCGGGCTCCGGCAGCATAACGATACGGAAACGAATGTCTTCGCTCCATTCAAAGCCGGTGCCGGGAATAACGAGGACATTGCACTCGTGCAGGAACTGCATCGCAAAGTCCTGTGCGCTTTCAAAGTCGAACTTCTCCTTATCGATCTTCGGGAAGAGATAGAAGGAAGCCTTGTTTTCGACATATTCCACGCCGTCGATCTTATCAAGACCCTCGCAGGTAGCCTTTCTCTGTTCGTACAGACGTCCGCCCGGAACGAGCATTGCGCGCGTGCTGGCATCGTCGTCCAGCGCCGCGGGAATGACGAGCTGGGTCAGTGCATTGCCGCAAAGACGCAGGGCCGCGAGCTTCGTGACGCCGCTCTTGACTTCGTCCAGCTCTCCGTTCGGAGCGCAGAAGGTCATCCAGCCGCAGCGGAAGCCGCAGATGATGTGAGACTTCGACAGACCGTTGAAGGTCACGCAGGGCACATCCGGTGCAATCGCAGCGAAAGAGTCATAGGGCGTATCGTCCATAACCAGACGGTCGTAGATCTCATCGGAAAGGACGACCAGGTTCTTTTCTTTGGCGATTTCGGCGATCTGCAGCAGGGTCTCCTTGCTGTAAACAGCGCCGGTCGGGTTGTTGGGGTTGATGATGAGGATCGCCTTGGTCTTATCGTTCACCTTGCTGCGGATATCCGCGATGTCGGGATTCCACTTGTTGTTGGGATCGCAGCGGTAGAAGACCGGAGTCGCGCCGGCGAGGTGCGTGCAGTTGCTCCACAGGGAGTAGCAGGGCGAGGGCAGCAGGATCTCGTCGTCAAAACCGATCAGCGAGTCGAGGATCATGGAAGCAGCCTCGCTCACGCCGTTGCAGATGAAGATATCGTCCGGCGTGATGCCCTTGATGCCGCGGCCGGTGTGGTAGTCGCAGATCGCCTTACGCGCTGCACCCATACCGCGCATATCGCAGTACGGCACTGCCTCCGCCATATGTTCGGCAAGTGCTGCGCGAACAGATTCGGGAAGACCGAAGCCAAATTTGCCCGGGTTGCCCGTATTGAGCTTCAGGACTTTCGTTCCTTCGGCTTCCATCCGCAGAGCTTCCTGATAGAGAGGGCCACGGATATCGGAATGTACTTTTTCAAGTCGCTTTGAACACGGGATCATAATGAACATCGCCTTTCTTCGTCCGTACCCGCCTCTGCGGTGATTCTCACGGAGCGTAATTTTAACTCATATTACACGAGTTTTTTCTTTTTTGCAAGTCCCATCCGTTTTTTCCGCATTTCTTTTACATTTCAAAAGCAAACGGATTATTTTTTATCGTTTTCGTTTACAATCGCTCGATTTGTACGCGATCAAGGAACTCCTCGAT
>JAFVWG010000316.1 GCA_017501805.1 Oscillospiraceae bacterium | reverse complement strand
GATCGTCCTGCAATGCCTAAACCGAAAAGTATTCAACCTGTTCGCCATCGACGAAGTGCTCTACGACGCCGGTGAAACACCGTTTTGTGATTTCTGAATGTCTGCGCGCCGCCGGAAAACCGGCGGCGCGCAATTTGTCGCCTGCGAGTTGACCCGAAGGCGCGATTTGGAGTGTATAATGGAACTGTAAGCTGAAACACACGAAATCGCACAGCCGGACAAAACCCTGCGGCGTTGCCGTGAAACGTCTCCTGCGAGTTGACCCGAAGGCGCGATTTTGGGTGTATCATAGGAACGTAAGCTGAAACACAGGGACTTGCATGGCCGCCGAACGGGCGGCGGAACGGAAGAAAGGATGATCGCATTATGAAGGGTACTTACATCGGTGACGTGGTTGGCTCTGTCTATGAATTCAACAACATCAAAAAAGAGGACTTTATGCCGTTCCTCCACGAAAGTGCGTTCTTCACGGACGACTCCGTGCTGACGGCAGCGGTCGGTACGGGTCTGTATATGATCGAGGAGCTTGGAATGACGGACGATGATGAGATCGTCGAGCTCTTCGCGAAGCTCTACCGCGCCTACACGCTGAGCTTCCCGGGACGCGGCTACGGCGGGCATTTCCTCTGCTGGGCGCAGCGTGAGAATGCGCCTGCTTACAATAGCTGCGGCAACGGCTCGGCGATGCGCGTGAGCCCGGTGGCGTGGTACGCCGAAACGCTGGAGGAGTGCGAGCGCCTCGCTCGGCTCACCGCGCTGCCGACGCACAACCACCCGGACGGGATCGCCGGTGCGCAGGCAACGGCGGGGGCGATCTTCCTTGCGCTCCACGGCGGAAGCAAGGCGGAGATCAAGGCCTATGTTGAAAAATATTACGCGCTGCCGAAAACCTATGCGGAGGTGCAGCCGGACTACGACTGGGAGTCGCTCTGCGACGGAACGGTGCAGCCTGCCGTGCTGGCATTCCTTGCGTCGGATGACTTTGAGGACGCGATCCGCAAAGCCATCGCCCTCGGCGGGGACAGCGATACCATCGCGGCGATCACCGGCCCGATCGCGGAGGCGTACTACGGCGGCGTGCCCGAGGAACTGTGGCAGCAGACGCTGCCGTACTTCGGCGACTCGCAGGACGGAGAGCCGCTGATCGACGGCATCGAGCGCATCTACGCGCTGCACGAAAAGCGCTGCGGCAAGAAATAACAAAATAACATCCGACCGTATTCCGGCTCGACTGCAGAAGGAGGTATTTCCGTCGAGCCGGAAACGGATGCCCCAGGTCGGAAGAACGAACCAACCGAAGAGACCCCCGGAGCCTGTAATATTTAAATTGAAAGGGGTATCTCTATGAAAAAAACTGAATACATCATCATTCTGGATCAGAGCGCATCCACCTTCCCGCAGCGGGAGTGGGTGGAAAACTGGCTGGAAAGGTTTTGGGAGCGACTGGTGAGAGCGGGACGGAAGAAGAACATCCCGTTCTTCCTGATCCATCAGAGGGTGACCGCGTGGACGATCAGCGTCGATCCCGCGAAAGCGATCAATCCCTTCCGCGGAATGGTCTCGTCCTACGGCACTAAGCCGCTGGACGATGCGATCTGCCAGGCGGTCGACTTTATCGAACGGAAGGGACACTATGACCCCAACGCCCGCATGATGCTGCTGATCCTCTCGGACGGAAAGGATCACGGAAGCGAGCATACGAGAAAGGATGCCGACAGCGCGCTGTGGTATGCAAGCTCGCTCGGCTGGGAGGTCCGCTTCCTCTGGCCCGATCGGGAATGATCGGGGGCGGAACAGTAGCAAATCCCCTGACGGTCTGCAGACCGTCAGGGGATTTTTGTTGCCGTGGGCAGGGAACGGAAGGGTCGCCCTCTCAGTCACCTGCGGTGACAGCGTCTCGCTGCGGCTCGGTCCCGCCGCGGCTCTGATACGCCACCGGCATATCATTCACTACCGCGGCGCACGCTTCGCGCGCCCAAAGGGAGAGCCAAGGGGAAGGCTTTGGTGCGTGGATCACTCGCTTGTTGCGCGGAGCTCTTCCGCCAGCTTGAAGTAGCGGCGGAGAATGTCGTTGAGCAGCTCCTCGGGGTTCAGGTGCTTCGGGTTGTTGAACGAAGTCTCGTGGTAGAGCTTGTCGAAGTTGCGCGCGCTCAGGCGCATCAGGTTCGCGGGCGTGCCCTCGGGCACGCCGCCGCGGGAGAGGGAAACATCTCCCGTTCTGCACACAACGTCGACGTAGTCGCCGAGCAGACGGCTCGGCGTCATACCGTAGTCCTCCGCGATCTCGCGGAAGCGGGCGGCTTTCTCCTTCTTCACATTTACGGCGAGGGTCTTCATGTTCTCCCTCTGGTACGCCGCGCGGATCTCCTTCGCTCTCTTTTCGCCGTTTTCACTTCTCATAGATACGTCCTCCTTGTACTGTTAATATGTTTGTGAAGTTATATTACTACAACAGAAATGTTTTGTCAATAGTTTTTTTCGGAATTTTTTCAAATTTGCCGTTTTGGGGCGAACGGCGGGGGACCTCTTCCGGCGCTTCGCGCCACCTTCTCCAGAGGAGAAGGCTTTGTTTGAGTGAATAGTGAAGAGGGAATAGTGAAGAGGTGTGGTGTGCCTGCGGCACAGATTGCATGGACAATCCCTCAGGCAGAACCTGCGGTTCTGCCAGCTCCCTTTACACAAGG
>JAFVWG010000315.1 GCA_017501805.1 Oscillospiraceae bacterium | reverse complement strand
GGACAAGGGCATCGTCGCCGGCATCGGCAACGGCAAGTTCAATCCGAACGGAGAGCTGACAGCCGAGGCATTCGGCAAGATGCTGCTCGTCGCCTACGGGAAGGCGAAAGCGGAGGATCTCACCGGCGCGGAGTGGGCGGAAAACACGCGCAAGATCCTGACCGAAACCAAACTGTCGGACGGCGTGGAAGTGGATGACCTTCCCGCGCCGCGCGAAAATGCATGCTATCTTGCATATAATTTCATGCGGGACGTCGAAAAAGCCGAGATCGAAAAGCAGCTGACCGATGAGTACCGCGAGGTAACGATCAACTTCAACGACAAAAATACCGGAAAATACCGCCTGCTCGGCCGTGCCCTGCAGGAGAGGGACAGCATCCGCCTGAACCAGTCCGCCGACGGCGTGGAATTCACCGCGGACTGCGGCGGCCAGGTCTATCTGACTGCTTCCGTCAAGCGTGAGTACTGGAGAAACCATCTGCGTCTGCGCGTGATCGTGGACGGCGTTCTTACGGACGGCGTACAGTTTGAAGAAAGCAACGGCGAAGCCGTTACGCTCGTCTCGCCGGCGTTGATCAAGCCCGGCGTACACACCATCAAGATACTCAAGGACACGATCGGCTACACCGCCATTGAGAATCTGATCTCCGTTACCATCCGCGCGAAGGACGGCACGATCGCTGCGACGCAGGAGCGTCCGAAGCTGCTGGAGCTCATTGGCGCTTCGACCGCTACGGGTGCCGGCATCCTGCCGACTCCGAAGGACGGACAGTCCAAGGGCACGAACAACACCGCGAGTATCGCCAGAGCTTTCGGCTACCTTACGGCGGAAGCGCTGAATATGGACCTCCGGACTTGCGTGAAGGGCTCGCTCGGCATCGTTGTGAAATCCGGCGGCTTCAACCTCCCGCAGCTGTATGAATACCAGAACCGCTTCAGAGACAACCAGAGCATTAAGGACGAAGAAAGAACGAAAGAGCCGGATCGCTACGACTTCAAGCGGAAGGCGGATATCGTCCTTTTGATGATCAACGAGAACGACAAGACCGTTCCCTCCGAGCAGTGGACGATCGCAACGCGGCTCTTTATCAACCGTATTCGCGAGATCAACGGCCCGGACTGCAAGATCCTGTTCCTCTACTACAGAGGCAGCAAGCAGACCGAAGGCATCAAGAAGATCCTGGCTGATGATCCCGATCTCATCAGCCTTGCCATCCGTGCCAATAACAGCGGCTCCGGCGGGCATGCCAATGCTGCGGCACACCGCGGCTGGGCGGATCAGATCCTCCCGCTGCTCAAACCGTACGTGTAATGTAAGATCGAACGAAGCGTGCTGCAGAATTTTCTGCAGCACGTTTTTTGCCCTCTCAGTCGGCTTTGCCGACAGCTCTCCCAAAGGGAGAGCCAAGGGGGACCCTGCCGAAGCAAGAAGCGTGAAGAAGTGATACTGTCCGTGACGATCCGGAAAAACCCGGACATTTTCTTGCTTTTCTGCAAAAAATATTTGTAAGACAATATGCGCGTCTTTGCATTATAGGTTTGCGCGGTAAGCAAAATTTTTCAAGAAAACTTACAAAATGTTTTGCTTTTATTTTCGGCTGCAGTTCTTCAACTGCTTCGAAGGCGGTGCGAAAATCCTTCCTGCGGCTTGACAGACGCCCGCAACGCAGTGTAGACTCGAAACAGCAGGATCAAAAGGAGGTACTTTATGAAAAAGATCGTTGCTTTTTTGCTCGCGTCGCTGATGCTG
>JAFVWG010000314.1 GCA_017501805.1 Oscillospiraceae bacterium | reverse complement strand
GCTCGAGACCGGTGCGGACGACTATATCACCAAGCCGTTCTCCCTGCGCGAGCTGATGGCGCGGGTCAAGGCGAACATCCGCCGCCGCAATCTGGACGCCAATGCCAATTCCGCAACGCGGACGGCGGGCGGTCTGTCGCTGGACGAAGCGGGCTTTGTCGCCTTCAAGCACGGCAAGGCGCTGGATCTGAGCCAGAAGGAGTTCGACCTTCTGCGCCTTCTGATGGCGTCTCCCGGCAAGGTCTTCTCGCGCGAAGCACTGATGGAAAAGGTCTGGAGCTATGACTACTTCGGCGACACCCGCACCGTGGACGTTATGGTGCGCCGCCTGCGTGAGAAGCTCGAGGACGATCCCGGCTCTCCGACCTATATTCTGACCCGCCGCGGCGTGGGCTACTACTTCTCGGACGAGGTCTGAGTCTCTGAAAACACGGAAAGGAGGCGTCGTCAATGGGACGCGTTCACTCCCTGCGTATGAAGCTCGTCCTCGTGATGGTGCTTCTGATCCTTGCCCTGATGACCGTCGTCGGCGCATTTCTCGTCAACGGCGTCGACAGCTTCTATATCGACCGTTTCTATGACAGCATGGAAACGACCTTCTCACAGGACTTCATCCTCAAGCTGCAGGAGACGGCAGGCAGCGAGCCGGAGCCCGCTCCGCTGCTCAAGGAGATGCTGATGGCACAGAGCAACCTCGGCATCGACATCACCACCCGAAACGTCTATATCCTCGACGCGGACGGACAGGTGCTGGAGACCTCCTCCAAGGACGACACGGTGGAGATCACCGACAACCTGCTCGCGGCGCTGGGCGGTGAAGTCGGCTCCGGCAGCTCGGTCACGCTGGACTATATGGACCTCGCCGTTCCCATCCAGTCCGAAAACGGAACCTACATCGTCTACATTTTCGACAACACGGCAACCGTAAAAGACCTGACCGGCAGCATCCTGTCGATCATTTTCAAGTCTCTTGCGCTGGGCGTGACGATCTGCGTCGTGCTGGCGCTGCTGTTCTCACAGATCTTCATCACGCCCCTGCGGGCGCTGACGACCGGCACGCGGCAGGTCGCCGCGGGCGATTATTCGCAGAAGCTCGAGGTCGCCAGCCGCGACGAGATCGGCACGCTGACGCGAAACTTCAACTATATGGCGCAGGTGCTGCAGAACACCGTCAGCGAAATGGAAAACGAGCGAACGAAGCTCTCCACGCTCTTTTTGCATATGACCGACGGCGTCGCGGCCTTCAGTCCGGACGGAAGCATCATCCACTACAACCCGGCGGCAACGCAGTTGCTCGGAAAGCCTCTGGACGCCGCCGTTACCTATGACGAGCTGTTCGGACAGGAAGCGGAGTTCCGCGAGATCATGGCGCTGCGCCCGCCGCATTTCCTGCAGCGGGAAAAGCAGGTGGAGGACCGCGAGCTGAGCCTGTTTATGGCGCCCTTCGCCTCCGAACAGGCGCAGGGCGGCGCGCTGGTCGTCATCCACGACGTCACCGAGCAGCGCAAGAACGAGCTGACGCGGCGCGAATTCGTTGCGAACGTCAGTCACGAGCTGCGCACACCGCTGACCAATGTCAAATCCTACGCCGAGACGATCATCTCCTCCGGCGAGGATCTGCCCGGGGAGCTGCGCAATAAATTCCTCGCCGTCATCGTGGGCGAGGCGGACCGAATGACCCGCATCGTGCAGGACCTGCTGACGCTCAGCAAGTTCGACTACGGCAAAATGGATATGAAATTCTCCCGCTTCTCGCTTGCGGAGGCGGCGCAGCACATCTGCGAGGCCGAGCGGATGGACGCGGAGGAAAACCACCGCCACACGCTCATCTGCAGCTGCGCCGAGGGCGACGAGCTCGCCGTCAGCGGCGACAAGGAGCGGATCGAGCAGGTGATCGCAAACATCCTCTCCAACGCGATCAAATACACGCCGGACGGCGGACGGATCGAGGTCACCGCGGGGCGCGAGGGCGGTCACGTCTATGTTCTGGTGTCGGACAACGGCATCGGCATCCCCGAAAAAGACCAGCCCCACCTGTTCGAGCGATTCTACCGCGTGGACAAGGCGCGTTCGCGCCAGTCGGGCGGCACGGGACTCGGGCTTTCCATCGCCCGCGAGATCCTGGATCTGCATCAGGGCACGATCCGCATCCACTCCCGCTTCGGCGAGGGAACGGACGTGCGGATCACACTGCCGGGCGTGCAGTAAAACACGGCTGAAAAAAGGAGGTGCGGCGCAGTGTCCGAACGCATTTTGGATCGTCTGAAAAACGTGCTCATCGTGCTTCTGCTGCTCTGCATCGCCGTGCTTTCGCTGATGGCAATGCCGCCCGGGGTCGTGCAGTCTCTTCACCTGCCGCCGACCGTGATGCGGCTTCTCGGCGTTCCCGTCGGCGCGGAGGCACAGCCTTCGCGCAGCACGCAAACCTCCGCCGCGGCACAGCCGATGCTCATCTCCGTCCGCAACGAGGCGGGACGAAGCACGGCGCAGCGGAGCTTTTCCGCGCTGGATCGGCTGTATGACAGACTTTCGCCGCTGCTCATCGAGGCGCTGCAGACCGCGTCCTCACCCCGTGAAGCGGAAAAATCGGAGCTCTATGACGCGCTCTCGCGGGAGAGCGTGCTCTTCGACTACGGTGCACAGCTTCCCCTCTCCGCCGTCCGCGACTGGCTCGGCGCGGAGAACCCCGCACCGGGCGGCTCGGTGCGCCGCCTTCTTTTGGCGGAAGAGGACGGAACGGTCTGTCTGTATCTACCGGGCGACACCTGTGTTCGCTGGGAGACGGAGCTCTCGACCGCAGCGCTTTCGGAGGCGCTTGCGGACTATGCGCCGGACGGCAGCGTTTTCTTTGCGGAAGAACCTCCGCAAGGCGATGCCCCCGACCCGCTGACGCTGCGGGAGGGCGCCGTCGCACTGCCGAACGCCGTCGCGGAGTTCCCGGAGGACGAAAACTTCGCGGAAGCCGTCGCGACGGTCCTCAACTTCAATCCCTACGGCTCCGGCGTCTATACCGACGCGGACGGAAACCGCATTTTTACGGAAAACAACCGAAGCTGTTCCGTCGCTTCGGACGGAACGATCCTTTTTACCGACTCGGAGGAGGCGGTCGCCGCCTCGGCAGCTTCCGCAAGCGCGAACATTGAGTCCGTCCGCGCGATCGCGGCGTCCATCCACGCGCTCGTCCCGAACGACGCACGCCTGTATCTGTGTGCATGGGAGGAGGACGGCGATCTGACGCACTGCCGCTTCCGCTATGTGCTCGACGGCGTTCCCATCGCCCCGGATGCGGTCACGGCGACCCTCCGCGGCTCCCGCCTGACGGAGTTTCGCTTTGCCGTCCGCACCTGTCACACCGACACGGGACGGATCTCGCTGCTTCCGCTGCCGCAGGCGCTCGCCATCGCCGACACGGGCAAATCGCTGACCGCCGCTTATCACGACAGCGGGCGCGGTGCGCTCACCTGCGGCTGGATACAGAGTTAACGGCTCCTTGCAGAACGCATCGGGAGGGAAGCTATGTCAACGGGAAAACTCAAAAACCTGATCATTCTGATCCTGCTGCTCACCTGCGGCTTTCTGCTGGTGCTGGTGCTGCCCGCCCGCATGGAAATGCATCGGCGCAGCGAAGAGACCACGCGCCGTCTGCGGGAGCTGATGGCGGAGGCAGACGTCACGCTGGAGTGCGCTCTGCCGGAGGCGAAGGACCTTCGCGCGGCGGAGCTTGCGGGCTCGGGCACGATCTACGCCGATGTCGTCACGGCGCTGCTGGGCGATAAGGTCCTCTCCAGCCAGACGGCATACCGCACCGAATACACCGCCGACGGCGGCACGCTGCTGCTCCGCACGAACGGCTTTACCGCCGCATTGCAGGGCAGAGAAGCAGCCCCCGACCCCCGCGCGGAGACGGAGGCGCTGCTTGCAGGCTTCGGCATCACACACTACACCCTGCGGCGTGAGGACGGCGAAGACGCCCTGCGTTTCTTCGCCGCACCGCAGCTGTACGGCGTTCCGCTGTTCTCCTCGGAGCTCTGCTTCGTCTATCGGGACGGCGTCCTCACCGAAGTCTCGGGACTTCCGCTTCGGGAAGCCTGCGTGACCCCCACGGGACAAAAACGCTGCTGCTCGGCACAGGATGCGCTTGTCGCCTTCTGGGGCAAGCGACTCTCGCTGGGCTGGGTCGGAAGCCGCGTGGAGTCGATCGAACAGGGCTATCTTCCGGAAGATCCCGGAACGCTCCGACCCGTCTGGAAGATCGGCACCGACACGGGCGCTTACTACGTCGACGGACTGACCCGCGCGGTCATCCGCGCAGACTGACCCTGTTGGCAAACTCCGCACCCGCAGGCGGCATCCACCCTTTTGTTAACATCCCCCATCGGAGGCTTTTCTATGAAACTGCTTATCATTCGGCACGGAGATCCCGACTACTCCATCGACTCGCTCACCGAGCGCGGCGACCGTGAGGCGGAGCTTCTTGCCTCCTATCTGCACCGCGAACAGGAGCGCACGGGCACGGCGATCGACGCCTTTTATCTATCTCCGCTCGGTCGGGCACAGCGCACGGCGTCCTTCACGCTGGAAAAGCTCGGCAGAACGGGCGAAACGCTCCCCTGGCTGCGCGAGTTTGATGCGAAGGTGCGCGTCTGTGAAGACCCGGAGCTTCAGGCAGGCATCCCGCAGTACCCAGGCGTCACCGCGAAAACGCGGCTCGCGTGGGACATCCTGCCCTCCTATCTGAAGGACAGACCCGACTACTACGATCCCATCGACTGGCGAAGGACCGAGGTCTGCCGCCTCAGCGATATGGAGGAAAAATTCGACCTTGTCACAAAGGGACTGGACGAGCTCCTTGCCAAATGGGGCTGCGTCCGCGACGGACGCTTCTACCGTGTGGAGCGCGAGAGCCACGCAACGCTCGCCTTCTTCTGCCATTTCGGTCTGGAATGCGTGCTGCTGTCGCACCTGATCGGCGTTTCGCCCTTCGCGCTCTGGCACGGCACGGTCGCGCTGCCGACCTCGATGACGCTCTTACATACCGAGGAGCGCGAGCAGGGTCTTGCAAGCTTCCGTATGGCATACTTCGGCAGTATGCCGCACTTTGCCGAGAGCGGACACGAGCCGAGCTTCCACGCCCGCTTCTGCGAATGCTTCGGCGACGATACCCGCCACTGAAAAAACGCCCCCGACCTGTGTCAACCATAGGTCGGGGTTTTTGCACGCCGCACCAAAGGCTCCCTTGTGTACGGCGAGACAGCGTCCGAGCGCCTCTTGCCTCTCCCTGTGGGAGAGGTGTCCGAGCAACGCGAGGACGGAGAGGGTCTGCTAAATCCGTGCCGCTATGCGGCACACCACACCTCTTCACTCTTCACTATTACCTCTTCACTCGCCGCAAGGCGAAAAAGGACGCACCCACAGGTGCGTCCTTTTTTGAAAACGTTCTTACGCCATGCCGGCGGTGATGATCGCCATCTTGTAGACTTCCTCGGCGTTGCAGCCGCGGGAGAGGTCGTT
>JAFVWG010000313.1 GCA_017501805.1 Oscillospiraceae bacterium | reverse complement strand
GCAGCAAAGTTCGTTGCTTACTGCGTGGAAAAGGGCATTGTTGCGGGCGTTGGCGACGGAAAATTCGATCCCGACGGAAAGCTCTCCTCCGCTGCCTTTGCGAAGATGCTGCTCGTTGCGATCGGCACGGACGGTGCGACCTTCACGGGGGCGGAGTGGCAGCAGAATGTACAGGCGGCTGCCGAGAAGACCATCCTGCTCTACAATCTGGGCGACAGACTGACCAACGGCTCGATGGAACGCCAGAAGGCCGCGCAGATGGCTTTCAACGCCAAGTTCCAGCAGGAGGCGAACGCCGACAAGGCGAAGGGCGATCCCCGCACGATGCCGCTGGAAGTTCCCGAGACGATCAAGCTTTTCGTTATCGGACACAGCTACGGAAACGACTGCACGGTCGCATACCTGTGGCAGTCTCTCAGAAATCTGGGCGTGAAGAATGTCACGATCGGCACGCTCTACTACAGCGGCTGCCGCCTTAGACAGCATACCGACTTTATTCTGCAGAACAAGGCCGTCTACAAGTACTATAAAAACACCGAGGGCAAGCTTGTGACGACGACAAAGACCACCTTCGACAAGTCCATCAATGATGAGGACTGGACGCACATTATGATCCTCAGCGGCGACGGTCATCCGGACGAGTTTGAGCCGATCCGCTGGCAGGACTACGTGATCGCCTACGTGCGCAGAACGCATCCCAACGCCTACCTCGGTTACGATATGACCTGGGCGTACCGCGCGGACGGCAACCACTCCCCCTCGATGAAGAAGTCGATGGACAAGTACTACGGCGGCGACCGCATGAAGATGTGGCAGTCGCTGATCGACACCACGAAGAACTACGGCGAGGGAGATGCGCGCTTCAAGTTCGTTGTCCCTGCGGGCACGACTGTTATGAACGCGCATACTTCCTTCCTCGGAGACAGCATTTACCGCGATACCACCAGCCACCTGAACAAGGGCGTCGGACGCTATATGGCCGCGATGACGGTTGCCTGCACGCTGACAGGCACTACGCCCGATCAGATCAGCTATGTGCCGGACGCGATCGTGGACCGTAACGAGAAGGGCTTTGAGATCGCCGGAGTGGACAGAACGAAGCCGGGCGTGCGGGAAGCTCTGGAAAAGGTTGCGAAGGAATCCGTAAAGAACGCGCTTGCAAAGCCTTATGAGATCACGCAGTCGCAGTATACGACCGCGCCGTAAACAGAAGATGATCCGACCTGCGGGAAACCGCAGGTCGTTTTTTGTGCAGAATGCAGAATTGAGGTGTGCCGCGGGTCGGATTGGAAACCCTCTCCGTCCTCGCTTCGCTCGGACACCGTCTCGCTGCGGCTCGGTCCCGCCGCGGCTCTGATATGCCACCGGCATATCATTCACTACCGCGGCGCACGCTGCGCGTACCCATAGGGAGAGGCAAGCGCGGGCGGGGGCAACACTGTGCTTGATTTTTCGATGCGGAGGGAATAGAATATTTTATGTAATTATGCGAAAGAAGGAGAAATCCCGCTATGAAAATGAAACGTGTTATCTGCTGCCTGCTGGCAGTGCTGCTGCTCCTTGCGGCGCTGCCCTTCGCGGGTGCGGAGTTCAAGGACAAGATCTTGATCCAGTCGCAATTTGTGACGGCTGTCAATGAGATGGCGGCACAGGGCATCATCAGCGGCTTCCCCGACGGCTCCTTCGGTCCGAGAAAGACGCTCACCCGTGCGCAGGCGGCGAAGATCCTCTGCGTGATGCTCGAGGGCGCGGAAAAGACCGAAGCGCTCACCAAGACGGAGACGGGCTTTGCGGACGTTCCCGCGACGCATTGGGCGGCAAAATTCGTTGCCTACTGCGCGGACAAGGGCATCGTCGCCGGCATCGGTGACGGCAAGTTCGATCCCGACGGTCAGCTCTCCACCGCGGCATTTGCGAAGATGCTGCTCGTTGCCTACGGCGACGACGCGGCAAAGTACACGGGCGCGAACTGGCTGGACGCGGTGCGCGAGACTGTGGATGCGGGCTTTATCGGCTTTGGTCTGACAAGCAAGGTCTCCGCGAAAGCCGCAAAACGGCAGGAGGCTGCGCAGATGGCATACAACGCGCTGACCCTCGCAGAGGCGACTGCCGCCACGAAGCGCGATGACTACACCGGCGGTCTGCCGACGGCACTTCCCGAAAAGCTCAAGGTGCTCTTCATCGGCACGAGCGGCTCTGCCGACTGCATGCTCAGCTATCTCGTTGAATTTCTGCAAGAAGCCGGCGTCAAGGAGATGGTGCTCGGCAACCTGAGAAAAAGCAGCACCAGACTTATTGAGCACGTGCAGTACGCCGTGACGCAGGAATCGGTCTACACCTACGCGAAGAGCACGGGCGGAAAATGGAAGAGCACCGAAAAAGGCGGCGCCTGCATGGACGACGCGGTGCTCGATGAGCAGTGGGACTACATTGTCGTGCAGCACGGCGTCAGCAAGAGCGGCGACGAGACCACCTACCATCCCTGGCTGGAGATCCTGCTGCAGATCCTGCAGAAAAAGTGCCCGAACGCCATACTCGGCTGGAACCTCAACTGGGCGCTGGACTACAGCACCAAAGCAACCGCCTATTTTGACACGGACTTCGGCGGCGATTCCGCAAAGATGTACGAGGCGCTCGTCCGCGCATCGCAGAATCAGGCGCTCACCGACAAGCGGCTGCGCTTTACGATCCCCGTGGGTACAGCGCTGCAGAACGCCCGCACGTCCTACATCGGACACAAGGTGACGCGCGACGGCTCGCATCTGGACTACGGCATCGGACGCTACATCGCCGCGATGACCTGGGCATGCACCTTTACGGGCGCCGACCCGGCGAAATTCACCCTTGCACCCGAAAAGCTGACGGCGGGACAGATCGCCGTCGCGAAGGAAGCCGTGGCGAACGCGATGCGGACGCCGATGGCGATCACGCAGTCGAAAATTACGGCAGAGCCGTAAAACGGGAGGTATTTTTATGAAAAAACTGCTTGCATTGCTCCTCGCACTGGTCACGCTCCTGAGCGCACTGCCCCTCGCAGGCGCGGCGTTCAAGGACGAAGGCTTTATTGCCGAGGAATATCAGAAGGCTGTTGCCGCGATGTCCGCGCAGGGCATCATCAACGGCTTTGAGGACGGTTCGTTCGGACCGAAGAAGACGCTCACCCGCGCGCAGGCGGCAAAGATCCTCTGCGTGATGCTTGAGGGCGAGAAGGAATCCGCACTCACGAAAACCGAGACGGGCTTCTCGGATGTTCCCGCGACCCACTGGGCGGCGAAATATGTTGCTTACTGCGTGGACAAGGGTATCGTCGCCGGCGTCGGCGACGGCAAGTTCGATCCCAACGGTCAGCTTTCCTCCGCAGCGTTTGCGAAGATGCTGCTTGTTGCCTACGGCAAGGGCGGCGACGGCTTTACCGGTGCGGAATGGCTGCAGAATGTGCAGGCGGCTGCCGAGAAGACCTTCCTGCTCTACAATCTGGGCGACAAGGTGACGACCGGCTCGATCGAGCGCCAGAAGGCTGCGCAGATGGCATTCAACGCCAAGTTCCAGGCCGATGCCGAAGCCGACAAGGCAAAGGGCGACGCCCGCACGATGCCCGTCGAAGTCCCCGAGACGATGAAGCTGCTCGTCATCGGCAACAGCTTCGGCAACGACTGCGCCATCGCGCATCTGTACGAGATGCTGCAGAGCGTCGGCGTGAAGAACCTCGTGATCGGCGTCCTCTACTACAGCGGCTGCCCCTACTCGAAGCACGTTGACTTCGCCCTGCAGAACAAAGATGTCTACAAGTACTACAAGAACGATACGGGAAAGTTCATAACGAACAAGAAATTTACCTATGACAAGGCGGTCACGGACGAGGCGTGGACGCACATTATGATGCTCCACGGCTGGGTCGGACATTCGTCCTACTTCGAGCCTGTGCCCTGGCAGGATCTCCTGCTCGCTTACACGCGCAAGATGAATCCCGATGCCTGGTACGGCTACGATATGACCTGGGCGCTCCGCACCGACGGCAAGCTCTCGTCCTCGGATGCGAAGACCTACGAAAAGTACTACGGCAGCGATCAGACGAAGATGATCAACAGCCTTTTTGAGACGACGAAGACCTTCGCCGCGACCGAGCCGCGCTTCAAGTTCATCGCGCCCTGCGGCACGGCGATCATGAATGCACGGTCGTCCTTCCTCGAAAACGGCATCTACCGCGACGGTCTCAGCCATCTCAACAAGGGCGTGGGACGCTACACGGCGGCGATGACGGTCTGCTGCACGCTGACGGGCGTCGATCCCGACAAGATCACCTATGCGCCCGAGTCGCTCCTCAAGAATCTGCCGGAGGGGCTGAACAAGGAAGCGCCCGGCATGCAGGAGACCCT
>JAFVWG010000312.1 GCA_017501805.1 Oscillospiraceae bacterium | reverse complement strand
GTCTCAGGAACGGGCGCGCCGCAGGAAGCCGAGCCGATCGAGGTCTGGAGCAGGTCGACATGGACAACGGTCTCCTCCAGAAGCACAAGCTCAAAGTCATACTGCGCTTCGTCCAGCATATGCGGCGTGAAGTGCGAGCAGTTGAAGCTGAGACTCTTCGACTCTCCGGACGGCATCACGCGAAGACCGACGCCGTCATCGCCGCAGACAGCAAAGCGACGCGTACCGCTGTGTGCGAGGTTCTCCTGCGGATAGATATAGTGCTCGAAATGTTCCGTAACAGTCGTCTCAAAGCGACCCATACGCGCCGCAGCGCCCATATCCGCATACGCGGAGGTCGGACCGGGGCCAAACCAGCTGAGCTGCTCCGAGCCTTCGGGCATAGAGAACTGCAGACCGAGACGCGGAAGGCAGAGCTCCTCCACAGGCTCCTTCGCAACATACGCATCGCCGAGCTTTTCGGCAAGGCTCAGGACGTGATAGCTCTGCTCGATCTCAACTCCGCCGTCCGCAAAGATATAGCGAAGCTCTGCACGCAGAAGCGGTCGGCGGCTCGGTGCGGCAACTGTGAGTGAAGCGGAGATCACGATGCGCTGCGCGCTCTCCTCTTCAACGCTGCACCTGTCGCAGCGGGAATCCGCGAGCGGCATAAGTTCCGCATCCCATGCGGGACGGAGCTTTGCGTCGTTGTCCGTCGGAGCGCGCCAGATATTCAGACCGATTGGGGATGCAAGAAGCTCCTTCTCCCCGGAGCGGATCTCCGCGATCAGTCCGCGCAGTCTGTCCACGCGCCAGGAGGAATGTCCGTCGGTAATGAGATAGTCGAACGCTTCCGTACGGAGCGTCAGATCGCGCTTCGGAGCAGGTGTCGTTTCCATCGCGGAAGCGGGAGCTTCAAACTGTTCAAAGCCCACCTCATACCCGGCATCCGCCCAGGGATAGTCCTTGTTCTGGACGTAGGAGAAGGTCAGGAAGCAGTTGCCTGTCAGCCCGCTGAAAACAGAGGGATCGATGCCCAATTCCCGACTCTGCTGCGGGGCAATGCCGAGTTTCTCAAAGCAGCCTTCCGCAAGGGTCTTTCCGTTCCGCTCAAGCTTCCACTTCAGATCAAGGTCGCTGAGATCCGTAAAGTGACGCAGACTGCGGACGGCGAAACGTCCGGTCGCAAAGTCGAAGGAGTCGATGCGTACGGGACGCAGCACCTGCCGATACTCCAGCATTCCCGTGTAAGGCGTACGGTCGGGGAACAGCAGACCGTCGACGCAGAAATGATTGTCGTGCATCGGATAGCCGAAGTATCCGCCGTAGACGAACTTCGGATCGTCCTTCGTGCCGATGTTGACGGAGTGATCGATCATCTCCCACACACAGCCGCCGAAGAAACGGTCATCCGAATAGATGAGATCCCAGTACGCCTTCAGATCGCCCGGGCCGTTGCCCATCGCGTGGCTGTACTCACAGAGATAGAAGGGCCTTCTTTCGGCAGTATCGGCGATGTAGTATTTCTTCACATCGTCAAGGCTCGGATACATACGGCTGTTGATATCGGCAAAGCGTCCGTAGCGCTCCCAGTGTGCTTCTTCCTTTGTGAGCCTTCCCTTTTCGACCATATTTTCCAGACGCGTCAGATTTTCGGAGTGCACGATGCAGCCGGGCATCCGCTCGTGGAAATAATCCGCCATCACGCGGAAGTTCGCGCCGACGCCGCACTCGTTGCCGACGGACCAGAAGATCACGCAGGTAAAGTTCTTGTCGCGCTCCATCACCCGCTCCGCGCGGTCGAGATACGCTTCGCGCCACGCCGGGTCATCCGTCAAAGAGCCCCAGCTCAGCTGATGGGTCGGGTATTTCAGGGCGCGGAACTGCATACCGTGCGTTTCGATATCCGCCTCGTCGCAGACGTAAAAACCGTATTGATCGCAGAGCTCATAGAAGCGCGGATCGTTCGGATAATGGCTCGTGCGGATCATATTGACATTATGCGCCTTGAGGATCATAAGATCACGGATCAGCTGATCAAGCGGCACCGTGTAGCCGAGCTCCGGATGCGTTTCGCAGCGGTTTACGCCCTTGCACTTGACCTTCTGCCCATTGATCAGCACCACACCGTCCCGCACTTCATAGCGCCGAACGCCGATCGGCTGCCGGATTGTTTCGCCGCCGACTGTCAGAAGCAGTTCGTAAAGATACGGCGTCTCGTCGCTCCAAAGCATCGGTTTCTCCAGCGGGAGCGTGAGCTTTGCGTTTTTCCCGGCAGGCAGCTTCCCTTCGCAAAGGAGCGTGCCGTTGGGATCGGACAGTGCGTAGGAGATCTCCGCGTCTCCGCTGAGCTCCGCTTCGATTTCAACGGCTGCCGAGGAGAAATCCTCCGCGGTCGTCGTGCGAACATAGAGGTCGCGCAGATGCACACGGTCGCGCGAAAGCAGGTACACCTCGCGGAAGATGCCGGAAAGACGGATCTTATCCTGATCTTCGAGATACGATCCGTCGCACCACTTGAAGACAAGAACGAGCAGCTCGTTCTCGCCTTCGTGCAGATACGGCGTGACACAAATCTCGCTGGGCGAATGGCTGACCTGACTGTAAGCGGCAAATGTACCGTTCACAAAGAGATAGAAGCAGGAATCCACGCCCTCAAAGGTCAAATAGGTCTCGCGGTTTTCCAGCATTGCACGATCCGCAATAAACTTTCTGCGATAAAGACCGCAGGGATTTTCATCCGGAATGTGGGGCGGATCGATCGGATACGGATAGCGGCGGTTTGTATAGAGCGGTTTGTCGTAATCTCTGTCCAAAGCCATCTGCCAGCTCATAGGAACGCGGATCGTCTCCGTGAACGCAGGTGCGTCCGGGGCGAGAAAATCGCCGAGTTCGCGCACAGAGCGGCAATAGCGGAAATCCCACTCTCCGCACAGGGAGAAGAAGCGTCCGCTCTTCTCTCTGTCGCCCGTACGGGCAGATTCGGCTGTGTCGTGCGGAATGAAATAGGCACGGGGCTTTTCGCAGCCGAGGTGCAGAACAGAAGGATCAGACAAATAGGAAAGATCAAATTTCATAACAGCAATTCCTTTCGCAGTTTCTCATCGAATACCGAAGAGGTAGTCTGTTTCCGTGTGCAGCGCCTGTCCTGCGCGCAGGATCGGCGACGGGAAATCGGGATTGTGGATGGAGTCCGGGAAGAGCTGTGTTTCAAGGCAGATCGCCCCGTTGGTCATATGCCTGCGTCCGCCCTTGCCGACTGAATTTTCAAGCATATTCGAGGAATAAACCTGCATACCGGGAAGATCCGTCCAGACCTGCACCAGAATACCGCTGTCGGGGCTGTAGAGTTCCGCAGCCTTGTGATCCGTCAGAACGAAGTTGTGATCGTAGCCATTGACACAGCGGACCTGCCGGAAGTCCGCGTCAATGTCCTGCCCCACCGGCTTCGACTTGCGGAAGTCCATCGGAGTGCCCGCAACGGGAATGAGCTTTCCCGTCGGAAGAACGGTATCGTCGATCTCGGAGAAATGATTGGCATTGATCTGCAGTATGTGCGAGCGAACGCTGTCGCTGCCGTCGAGATTGAAATAGCTGTGGTTCGTCAGAGACACGACCGTGTCCTTGTCGCTGACCGCATCGTATACGATTTTGAGAACATCGTCGTCCGTGAGCGTAAAGCCGACGGAAACCTGCAGATTTCCGGGATAGCCTTCTTCTCCGTCCGGCGAAATACGGGAAAGAACAAGCGCGGCCTCCGCGTCGCGGATGTCATAGCGTCGGGTATCCGGATCGTCGCCCGGCTGCTCCTTGAGCAGTTCTCCGCCGGGCGCTTCCTCCACATCCCACATATAACGATTGAAGCCGCGATTGCCGCCGTGGAGCGAATGCTCGCCGTCGTTTTTGTTTAGGTTGTAGGTCTCGCCGTTGAGTTCAAACACGGCGTTTCCGATCCTGTTGGCACAGCGTCCGACCGTCGCGCCGAGGTAGTCGTTTCCATTGACATACTCTTCCACCGTGTCATAGCCAAGGACGACGTCGCAGAACGCGCCCTTGCGGTCACGGACAAGGATCGAGCGAATGGTCGCGCCGTAATCGAGGATCTTCACAGAAGAGCCGCGCGCGTTGACCAATGTATATTCCGAAACCTGCGTTCCGTCCGCAAGTGTGCCGAACGGCTTTTTGGTGATTTTCTGTCTCATTTTTTTAACCTCCGATTTTCCCGAGCGGCGGATGCAGATCGGCTCTTTCGAGAAGCTGCAGTCCGCAGTCGTTTGCGATTTTCTTTGCGGTTTCATAGGATGCCGCGTCCCAAACATCCTCGGGCGCGTGCGCGTCGCATCCGAAGACCGCCTTGCAGCCGATCTCCCCTGCCAGCTTCCAGAAGCGCAGCGTAGGATAGGTGCGTTCTGTGCGGATCCCGAGTCCGTTGATCTCGAGGGGAATGTCCAGCTGCTTTGCCGTCCTGCAAAGCAGGCTCATATGTTTGCGGTAGGTCGCATCGTCACCGATGAAATTCGCAATATCCGGATGCGCGAGATAGCTGAACACACCCGTCCGCAGGCCCTCACAGACCTGCAGAACATAGCGTTCCAGCTCGCTTTCCTCCTCAAAGGGCTTTGACATATACCGCTCCTTCGGGTCGATCTCGTTGCCTAGAAAATGCTGTCCCTGGATAAGATAGTCGCAGGGATAGTCCTCCAGGATGCGAAGCAGTCCTTCAAACCAGCGCTGATAATATTCCGCCTCAAAGCCGATGTAGATCTTGATTTGTTCCTTGTACTTTTCGCGCAGGGCGGTCAAGGATTCGAAGTAGCCCGCCGCGTCCGTCAGCGGCATACGGAACTTTGAGCAGAAGCCGTCCATCGGATAGGGCACATGGTCTGCAAAGCCGAGCTCGGTCATACCGGCGTCGATCGCGCGAAGGACGTATTCTTCGTCCTCTCCCTGCGCGTGATGGCAGCGATATGTATGCGTATGATAGCTGCAAAGCATCGGGCAGCCTCCTTACCAGTTCAGACCCATAGAGCAGTGATG
>JAFVWG010000311.1 GCA_017501805.1 Oscillospiraceae bacterium | reverse complement strand
GAAAAAAGACCCGGAGAATACTTCCCCGTGTTTGAAGACGAGACGGGGACGTATATCCTCAACTCGCGGGATATGTGTATGATCGACCATCTGGACGATCTGATCCGCGCGGGCGTGTCCTGCTTCAAGATCGAAGGACGCGCGAAGTCCGCCTACTACGCGGCGATCGTTACCGGCGCTTACCGTCACGTTCTGGATGATGTGCTCGCGGGAAGAACGCCCGATCCCGTCTGGCGCGATGAGGTGGAGCATATTTCGCACCGGCACTATTCCACGGGCTTCTACTACGGAGCGCCCGGGCAGTACACGCAGTCCTCGCGCTATCTGCGGGACTGGCAGATCTGCGGGATCGTGCAGCATTGCGAGAAGGACGGAATGGCGACCGTGCGGCTGAACAACAAGTTTGCCGCGGGAGACGAGCTGGAGCTCGTCGGACCGGATTTCCGACCGATGGCATTCACCGTTCCGACGATGCAGGACGAGTCGGGCACGCCTCTTCGCGAGGTAAAAACGCCCGGGATGATCCTGAAGCTGCAGCTTCCGAAGGCTGCGCCCGCCTACTCCATTCTGCGGAAAGCGGTGGATCTGAGCGCGGAATAAACAACCAAAAGAAGACCCGCAGGTTCGCAAGAACCTGCGGGTTTGCTGTATCATACCGATATTAGCCGAAGCTCAGCGCCATATGATTGCCGAAAAGCGTTGCCCAGGAGAATCGGGCGAGGTCGTTCTGCATCAGCGCTTTCATCTCTTCACCAACGCCGGCGTCTTCGAAAAATTCGATGCGGCTTTCTGTGCTTTTCAGCGTTGCGGTCATCAGCCGTGTCACAGCAGTATAATTTGCGTCGAAGGCGCTGCGCGCTTCATCGGAGAGGGAGTCCCGGGCGGTGCGCAGAGCGGCTTGAAGTTCGGCGGGGTTGGCGTTCCAAAGCCCGCGGTCGTATGCGTAGGCGACGATCTCGCAGGCGGTGGCGGCATTTTTCAGCGACGAGCCCGCGCTGCCCTGACCGATCCTGCTGACGGGAAGATAGAAGTTTTCTATGAGGTCTTCCGCTGCGGGGGTTTCGGAATAGGTGCGCGTAAAGCGATGCTCCGAAGCCCGGTCTTCCTGCGTGTCCGTCCACTCGATCTCGCCGTTGTTGTTCAGGCGGAATATGCCGCTGCAGTCGGCGCGAAGCTGTTTTTCTTCGGCGATGCTGCCGTCTTCGGCATAGGAGCGTTCGAATTTGCTTCCGTTTTGATATTCCAGCTCGGCGGTTTCTTCGTGAAAGGCCGCGTTGAACGACCATTCGGCAGAGCCGGAGCGGATCTGTACCGCGCAGTCGCCGCCGCTCCTTGCGGGGACGACGGACATCGTCGCATCGCCGGACTGCCAGCCGCCGAGGAAGTCGATCTTGGTCTGCGGCACGGCGTCACGCACCGTGGTATCCTCTTCCGAAGCGGAGGTTGAATTTGCCGGTGCGCCGCAGGCTGCGAGAAGCGCCGCGCAGAGGAGCAGGACGAACAGAACAATACGTTTTTTCATACATCAAGTCTCCCTTTGGAAATATGCTGTTCTTATTCTAGGGAAAACAGGCGGGGAAGTCAAACGCTGTTTCCCGAAGCTGCGCCGACAGAGCGGAGCAAAGCTGTTGCAAAGCCTGCGGGAGATTGCTATACTTGGTAAAAAGGGAGGAATGCGATCATGACGGAAAAACAGAGCGCGCTGCTGAAAAGCGCGGAGATGCGGGCGGATGAGCTGTTTGCTGTTGCCTGTGACATTTACGACCGACCGGAGCTTGGGCGCGAGGAGGTTTTTGCCTCCGGAAAGCTGACCGAGTATCTGGAGCGGCAGGGCTTTGCGGTGGAGCGCGGCGTCGGCGGGATCGAGACATCCTACCGCGCTGTCTGGGAGCGCGGTAGCGGCGGTCCGACCATCGGTTTTATGATGGAATATGACGCACTGCCCGGACTGGGACACGCCTGCGGTCATCATCTGCAGGCGCCTGTCTGCATCGGTGCGGCGCTCGCCCTGCGCGATGTCTGCGAGAAAGATTTTCGTCTTGTGCTTTACGGAACGCCCGATGAAGAGGGAGAAGGCGGCAAGATCGATATGCTTGCAAACGGCTGCTTCCGCGATGTGGACGTGATGCTCTGCTATCACACGGGGCGCAGGACCTTTGCCTCCTGTATGAATAAGGCGGTCGCGCCGCTGGTCGTGACCTATCACGGAACGCCCGCGCACGCCTCCGGTTCGCCGCATCTCGGCCGCAGTGCGCTGGATGCGCTGATGCTGGCCTTCCACGGGCTGGAGATCCTGCGCGAGCATGTGCCCGACGGCTGCCGCATCCACTACAGCATCCTTGAGGGGACGGGAGCTGCCAACATTGTGCCGCCGATCGCAAAGGCAAAGATCCTGCTCCGTACCGGCGACGGAAAGTATATCGACGAGCTTGCGGCACGCGCGGAGAAGGTGCTCCGCGGTGCGGCGGATATGACAGAGACAACTGTGGAGATCAAACACAAGAATGTCTATCGGAATTATGTGCCGATCCCGTCGCTGCGGAAGACGGCGCTTGATTTTGCCGAAGCGGTCGGCGCGGAAGATATCGACCG
>JAFVWG010000310.1 GCA_017501805.1 Oscillospiraceae bacterium | reverse complement strand
CGGCACCATCAATAGCAGAAATTAACCGCTCTAACCGCTCTTTTTTGAGTGTGAGAAGTTGTTTTTGCTCGTTCAGTGCCTTGCTTTTGTCATAATTCGGGGATGACAAAATTTCTTCAATGCGCTTTAAGGAAAAGTCAAGTTCACGGTAAAAGAGAATCTCTTGCATACGAAGAAAAGATTTCTCGTCGTAAAAGCGATAGCCTGTAATTTTGTCAACAAAGGCTGGCATCAACAATCCTATTTCATCGTAATAATGCAGTGTGCGCACACTTACACCCGTAAAATCGGCAAATTCTTTAATCTGCATTTTCAATTTTATCACCTCACAACAAGAGCATACACTATGACGGAGCGTGAGAGTCAATGCCCTTTTGAAAAATATGGATTGATGTTTGAAAAATTCAAGTTTGTCTAATTGTTAATTGATTCTATCACATAGCTGCAATATATAGAACAGTCTCGGTAGGCGTACTGCCGGGACTGAAACTGTTTTACGAAGCCCTGCTGTATACCGGCGGTTTTGTTTTTGAGAAGTGAAGAGTGAATCGTTGTGGTGTGCCGGAGGCACGGATTGGATACCGCTGCGGCGGGAGACCTCTTTCGGCGCTTCGCGCCACCTTCCCCAGAGGGGAAGGCTTTTTTGTTGCTGCTGCGCGGTAGGGACGAGCCGTGCTCGTCCGCGTTTTTCGGGCGATTCGTGAATCGCCCCTACAGGTGAAACCGGCTGACAGCATTTGCTGTCAGCCGGTTTACGGTTACTGCTCCGTGATGAAATTCTGCGTCATATAGTAGCCGTACTTGCTGTTTTCGTTATATGCGAGACCTACGCCGAGGCTGCGGCAGTCCATCAGCATATTGGTGCGGTGTCCGGAGGAGTTCACCCAGCCGTCGTAGGTGTCGATGCCGGTGCGTCTTCCGGCGGCAATGTTTTCTCCGTACCTGCGCCACTGAATGCCTGCGGCGGACAAACGGTCTCCGGGGCTGCGTCCGTCCAGATTGGTGTGGCTGAAATAGTCCCGGTCTGCCATATCCTGACTGTGTGCCACCGCGACCCACGACGCGGGATCGCTCCACAGGAACGGGCGCAGACCGTGGTAGAGACGAAATGCGTTGGTCATATGGAAATTCAGGATGGATTCACCGTGCATCTGCGCCTCGGTCGGTTTGCCGGAACGGTCGGCGTAGCCTTCCCGCAGCTGCACAGCGTGGAAAATATAGTTGTCGTTTTTGTCGGTATAGATATCTGCGCAGTCCGTCGCGGCGGGGGCCTGGTCGCCCGCCGTGCGTCCGAGGTAGGAAAATGCCGGACCTGCGGAGGCGAGCGCGACAACTCTGCCGTCCTTCAAACCCGCGAGAAGGAAGTCTCTGTATGTGCTTGTGCCGAAGACATACCATGTCCGTCCCGTGGTGGAGGGGAGCTTTTGGACGGGCGATCCCGCGAGCGCGGTCAGCTCCGCTTCCGTCATGCCGAGCGAGTAGACCTTTCCGGCTACCGTGAGCCGGATGCTCTCTCCCGCGAGTCTGATAATGGCGATCGTCTTTTCCGCGGTTCCGCCGTTCGGCATGGATTGGGCAGAGAAGGTGATGCGGTTTTTGCCTTCGCTCAGCGGGACGGTCACGGAGAAGGAGGTGTTATCGACTGTGACGGGCTCACCGTTGCAGGTCAGATTCGGGGGGAAGCTGCTTGAATCCGTCACTGTGCCGGTGATCGTGACGCTCTCGCTTACGGTATGAGCGGGATAGTCCGCGACCTTGAGCGTCGGCGCGATCTTCGACGGCTTGATCGTGACGACCATCGAGCCGCGATGCAGTATCGCGGCAAATTCCGCACGGGTCAGGGTGTTCTGCGGACGGATGGTGTTGTCGGGGTAGCCGCTGATGAGCCTGGTCCGCAGCGCTATGGCAAAGTGCTTGCGGATATTTTGGGAAATGCTGCTCTGATCCGTGAAATCATTCAGCAGAGATTCGTTTGCGGCAATGCCGTTGGTGAAGCCCAGTGCGTTTACCAGCGCATAGACGGTGTCCTCGCGCGTGATCGGCTCCTCCGGGCGGAAGGAAGGCGTGCCCTGCGCGGAGGTCGGGAAGAGGGCTTTTCCCGCTTCGATGAAGGGGGCGTACCACTTGTTCACATCGACATCGCTGAAGCTGCTTGAAGAGACCGAGGGCACATTGCATCCGAGGAAGGACACAAAAACCTTCGCCGCCTCGGCACGGGTGATCGTGCCGTTCGGGCGGAAGCTGCCGTCCGGGTAGCCCGAGAACCAGTTCTTCGAGCTGACGTTCATGATGTTGACAAATGCCCAGTGCGTGGACGGCACATCGGTGTAGACTGTCGTTTTCGGCGAAATAAAAGCAGATTTGCCGAACATCGCGGCAGACGCCGCCGGTGTCAGCATCAGAAGCGTCAGAATGAGGGTGAAGATACGGGTGAGTTTTGCGCGCGCCATAACGATCTCTCCTTTTTACCCTGCAGAGCGAAGGGTATCACACAACTACTTTAGACCCTTTTCTCCCGGGTGTCAACAGAGAAAGCGCCATTCCCCGAAAAGCTTTCGGTATCTCTTGCGTTTTCGCGGAAAATGCGTTATAAAAGCAGTAGTATATGCGGGAGGCGTGGAAAATGACGCAGAAACCGAAGTATTACATCGTAGAGGCGGCGGCGCTGCCGGAGGCCTTTCAGAAGGCCGCCGAGGTCAAACGCATCCTTTCCTCCGGCGGAAAAGGAAAGGTCAATCGGATCACGCAGGAGGTCGGCATCAGCCGAAGCGCGTACTATAAATATAAGGACAGTATCTTCCCGTTCGAGAATTTGATGGCGGGAAGGATCATCACGTTCCAGATCAATCTCCGCGATGAAGCGGGGCTGCTGAGTCAGCTGCTGCAGATCTTTGCGGATGCGGGCGCGAATATTCTGACGATCAACCAGACTATTCCGGTGGGCGGCTTTGCTTTGCTCACGATCAGCGCGGAAACGATCGACCTGAGCTGCCCCGTGGAGGTCCTGCTGCGGCAGATCGAGCAGCACGCCGGCGTTTCGCGCGCGGAGATCCTGGCAGGGTAATGAATACTGAAGACTGAAGAATGAAGAATGAAGAATTGCGGTGTGCCGCTTTGCGGCGGATTTAGATACTGCCTTCGGCAGGCGGATGGGCAATGCCCATCCCTACGACGGTGCTTCTGAATTACTGCGGGGAAATTCCGGGACTGCGCGGCAGGGACGAGCATTGCTCGTCCGCCTTTTGCGGGAGCAATAAAAAAGTGTTGACAAAGGCGGCGCGGTGTGGTAAAATCATCGGGCAAAAGGAAGAAGATGCAGTTTCATCTGCGTTTCACCTCCAGCGTAAGCGAAGAGGTCACATAGCGCTTTATGCTCCCTTTGGGGGTCGCTTTGTGTACGTGGATGTTTCTGTGCATCCGCGTCTTTTATTTGTGGAGGTGTTCCGCTATCGGCAAACTGGATTATCAGCTTAACGAGGAGATCCGCGACAAGGAAGTCCGCGTCATAAGCGACAGAGGCGAACAGCTCGGCATTATGTCGGCTGCAGACGCACAGAGGATCGCCAACGAACAGGATCTGGACCTGGTGAAGATCTCACCCAACGCCACCCCGCCCGTGTGCAAGATCATGGACTACGGCAAGTTCCGCTTCGAACAGCTGAAAAAAGAGAAAGAAGCTCGGAAGAATCAGCACGTCGTCGATGTGAAGGAGATCCGCATGTCGCCCAACATCGACACCAACGACTTCAATGTCAAGGTCCGCAGCGCGATGAAGTTCCTCAAGGACGGCAACCGCGTCAAGGTCACCGTGCGTTTCCGCGGACGCGAAATGGCACACACCGACCTCGGACAGAAGCTCCTCAAAGATTTCGGCGAAGCCTGCACGGAGCTTTCCAACATGGAAAAGGCGCCCAAGCTCGACGGCAGAAACATGATGATGTTCCTGGCGCCGAAGGCGGCGAAGTAATTTCCCCAAGAAGAATACGGAAGGAGAACCATCATGCCTAAATTCAAGACCCACAGCGGCGCGAAGAAGAGATTTAACCTCACCAAGACCGGTAAGGTCAAGAGAGCTCACGCGTTCAAGAGCCATATCCTCACGAAGAAGACCACCAAGCGTACGAGAAATCTTCGCAAGAACGGCTATGCCGACGTCACCGTCGCCGCGACCGTGCGCGAAATGATCCCGTACAAATAATCGGAAATAGGAGGATACAGAAATGGCCAGAGTAAAAGGCGCGATGATGACGCGCAAGAGAAGAAATAAAGTTCTGAAGCTCGCGAAGTCCTACTGGGGCTCCAAGTCGACCCACTTCAAGATGGCGAAACAGGCCGTCATGAAGTCCGGCGTTTACGCTTACGTCGGCAGACGCCTGAAGAAGCGCGACTTCCGTCGGATGTGGATCGCCCGTATCTCCGCGGCGGTTGCTCCCTTCGGTCTGAACTACTCCCGCTTTATGTACGGTCTGAAGCAGGCCGGCATCGAGATGAACCGCAAGGCCCTCAGCGAGATGGCGATCCAGGACGCAGCTGCGTTTGCTGCGCTGGTCGAGACCGTCAAGAAGGCTCTGTAATCGATATCGTAAAGCATACATCGGCATCCCGTCTGTACGGCAGACGGGATGCTGTTTTTTGCCTTCTTGTTTTCTTTGATTTTTTCGTCGGATGTGTTATAGTGAAAAGCGAACGATGACACAGGAGGAGAGCGGTATGAAGATCATCATCGGCTGTCTGAACCACGAGGCGAACAGCTTCGCCACCGATCCCGGCACCTTTGAGCGCTGGCACAGAACGAATTTTGTTGCGATCGGCGACGAGGTCTGGGACTACAAGGATAAAAGAGGCGCGCACCTTGCCGGTATGTTTTCCGCCGCCGAGGAAGAGGGCGTGGAGATCGTTCCGACCATCTTCCTTGCGGGCGCTGCGCCCGTGCTCACGCGCGAAGCGCTGGACCACGGCGTGGAGATCATCTGCGACGTCATCCGCCGCAACCGCGACGCCGACGGACTCTGCTTCTGCCTGCACGGCGCGGGTGTTGCGGAGGGAATCGACGATATCGAGACCTATACGATGCGGAAGATGCGCGAGGCTGCCGGAAAGGACATACCCATCGCCATCAGCTGCGACCTGCACGCGAACATCAAGCCCGAAATGCTCCAAGAAGCGGATGCGGGCGTGTTCGGCATGAAGCAGTATCCGCACAACGACAAGTTCGAGACCGCATATCTTGCGATGAAGACGCTTATTGCCAAACTGCGCGGCGAGGTGGACCCCGTAACGGCGTATTGCCCCGTGCCGATCCTCATCCCCTGCAGCGGCGCAAGTACGCTGAAACTCCCGATGAAAGCCTTCCCGGATCATATGGCGGCGTACTGCAAGGAGAAGGGGCTCATCGATGTGACCTTCTTCAACGGCTTCCCCTATGCGGACACCGCGCACACGCGCTGCTCCGTTGTGGTGGTCGGCAGGCGCGGGCAGGATGTGCAGGCCTGTGCGAACGAGCTGGGCAGGTGGGTCTGGGAGCATCGACACGAGACGACCGTCGAGCTCTACGATGCCGCCGGGGCGTGGGAGAAGGCCTGCGAGGAAGCGGCGAAGCCCGGTGCGGGCTTTGTGGCGATCAACGAGACCTCGGACAACCCCGGTGCGGGCTGTCCCGGCGACGGAACGGGGATGCTGCGCGAACTGCTCAGGCGCAACGAGCCGGGCACGATCTTCGGCTATATCTACGACAAAGAGATCCTGGACAAGGCGATGGCTGCCGGGGTCGGCGGAACGGTATCGGGTCTGCTCGGCGGAAAATCCGACCGCTGCCACGGAGAACCCGTGATGATCGAAAACGCGGTCGTGCGCGCGCTTTCCGACGGCAGGGGGATCTATGTGTCCCCGAACAAGGTCGGACAGGATGTGAACTATCGGGGACTTGCCAGACTGCAGATCGGCAACGCCGAGGTGATCGTTGCGGGAGCGTGTGCAAATCAGACCTTTGATGACCGTCCGTTTGTGCTGACGGGTGCGGATCTCAACCAGTACCGCATCGCGGTGCTGAAATCCTCAACGCATTTCCACGGTTGGTTTGACGACCACGCGAAGGCGATCGTCACCGCCAACACACCGGGCAACTCCACGGAGAATTTCAGCCTGTTCCCCTACAAAAAGCTCCGCCGTCCGATCTTCCCGCTCGATCCGGAGATGACATTTGAACCTTGACAGATGCAGCGAGGGTGTATTGCAATGCAATACACCCTCGGTTTTTTTAGTGAATATTGAAGACTTAAGACTTAAGAATGAAGAATTGCGGTGTGCCGTTGGCACGGATTCCCCCTCATCCGTCGCCTGCGGCGACACCTTCCCCTCGAGGGGAAGGCTTT
>JAFVWG010000309.1 GCA_017501805.1 Oscillospiraceae bacterium | reverse complement strand
CGGTTTCCTCAAGGATTGGCAGAAACCTTGCTCCGGGCAGCAGAAACGGCGCGCATACGCATGCGCATGCACATCATCATCATGCTGCGGTCGGAACGGTAGACCATGGTTCCTGCTCCTTTCATAGGAAATATCTGCCTGAATTATAGCAAGCAGCCCCTGCTTTGTCAAGAAAAGGTAATTATTCGGCGTAGCACTCCGGCTTGAGGACGCCGATGTAGGGGAGATTGCGGTAGTAGCCGGCGTAGTCCAGACCATAGCCGACGACGAACTCGTTCGGGATCTCGAAGCCGAAGATATCCGCCTGTGCCGCCTGCTTGCCGCAGTCGGTCTTCTTGAGGAAGGAGACGGTCGTGACGGATGCGGGCTTGCGGGAGGAGAAGAGCTCGATGAGATATTTGAGCGTCAGTCCGGAGTCGATGATGTCCTCGACGAGGATGACGTGCTTGCCCTCGATGTCCGTGTCCAGATCCTTGATAAGGCGGACGACGCCGGAGGATTTTGACTTCGAGCCGTAGCTGGAGACGGCGATGAAGTCCATCTCGATATGCGAGCGCATACTGCGGCAGAGGTCGATGTAGAAGAACGAGGCGCCCTTGAGCACGCACGCCATAACGGGACGCTCTCCGCCGTAGCGGTCGGCCAGGGTGCGCGCGATCTCGTCAACGCGTTCGGCGATCTGTTCGGGGGTGTAGAGGATGCGATCGATATCCAGTTTCTCGTTCGTGATTTTCATAGCTGCCTCCTGCGGGAAAAACTGATATTCCCTGTAGATTTTATGAACAAACTGTAGTATAATACCTCTGCTATAATATGTCAAAGCGTTTCGCAGAAAAAGAAAGGCGGATTTGATTATGAGTAACTGTGCCATCGTGGGCATCAACTGGGGTGACGAGGGCAAGGGCCGTATGGTCGACCTCATCACAAAGGACTTCGACGTGGTCGTTCGCTATCAGGGCGGCAGCAACGCGGGACACACCGTCATCAATGAGTACGGCAAGCACGCGCTGCACCTGATCCCCTCCGGCATCTTCACCGCGGGAGCGGTCAATGTGCTCGGCAACGGCGTCGCGGTCAATCTCAAGAGCCTCTGGGGTGAGATCGAGAATCTCGTCAATTCCGGCGTGAAGGTCACGCCCGAGAATCTGAAGATCTCCGACCGCGCTTCCATCGTTATGCCGTACCACGTTCGTATGGACGAGCTGGAAGAGCTGCGTCTGAAGGACAAAAAATACGGCTCCACGAAGCAGGGTATTGCCCCGGTCTACTCGGACAAGTATCAGAAAAAGACGATCATGATGGGCGAGCTGCTCCATATGGACTATCTGCGCGCCCGTCTGAAGGATATTCTGGAGTGGAAGAATCTCATCATCGAGGGCGTTTACGGCGCCGAGAAGTCGGACTTTGACGAAGTGATGGAGTGGGTGGAGACCTACGGCGCGAAGCTCGCACCCTTCGTCTGCGACACGGCCGCGTTCCTGCGTGATGCGGAGGCTGCCGGCAAGAGCATCCTCTTCGAGGCACAGCTCGGCGCACTCCGCGATCTGGATATGGGCATCTATCCCTACTCCACCTCCTCGAACACCACTGCGGGTTATGCCCGTGTCGGCTCCGGTATGCCTGCGGGCAGTCTCGACCGCGTCATCGGCGTGGTCAAGGCGTACTCCACCTGCGTGGGCGAAGGTCCCTTCACCACCGAATGGTTCGGCGAAGAGGCGGAGAAGCTCCGCGAAGCCGGCGGCGAATACGGCGCCTCCACAGGCCGTCCGCGCCGCGTCGGTGCGCTCGACTATGTTGCCACGCGCTACGGCGTGCAGGTGCAGGGCGCGACCGAGCTCGCCGTGACCAAAATGGACATTCTCTCCTACCTTGACGAGATCCCCGTCTGCACGGGCTACCTTGTCGACGGCAAGGAAGTCAAGGACTTCCCGTTCCCGGCTCTGCTGAACGATGCGAAGCCCATCATCAAGATGCTCCCCGGCTGGAAGTGCGACATCTCCGGCGTCCGCGAGTTCAGCGAGCTGCCGAAGGCCGCGCAGGACTATGTGATCGCGCTGGAAGAAGAAGTCGGCTGCCGCGTCAGCTATGTTTCCGTCGGCGCGGAGCGCGACCGGATCATCCTGCGATAAGAGGGGAAGAGCATGAAAGCGGTTTACGAATCCCCGCTCTCCGGGCGCTACGCCTCGGAGAAAATGAAACGGCTGTTCAGCCCGGACGCGCGGTTTGAGACCTGGCGCAGGCTTTGGGTGGAGCTGGCGCGCGCGCAGCACGAGCTCGGTCTGCCCGTTACGGCGGAGCAGGTGGCGGAGCTGGAGGCGAACGTCAGTCCCATCGACTACGAGATCGCCGAGCGTCGCGAACGCGAGGTGCGGCACGATGTGATGGCGCACGTCTACGCCTTTGGTGAAGCCGCGCCCGGCGCAAAGGGCATCATCCACCTTGGCGCGACGAGCTGCTATGTCACGGACAACGCCGACCTCATCCTCTACCGCGAGGGACTGAAAATGATCCGCGCCTCGCTCCTTTCGGCGATGGGAAAGCTTGCGGATTTTGCGGAGAAATACGCGCAGATGCCCTGCCTCGGCTACACGCATTATCAGCCCGCGCAGCTTGTCACGGTCGGCAAGCGCGCGAGCCTGTGGCTGCAGGATCTGATGCTCGATCTGGAGGAGCTGGACGACGCCATCCGCGCGATCCGCTTCCTCGGCTGCCGCGGCACGACCGGAACGGAGGCGAGCTTCCTCTCCCTCTTCGACGGCGACACGGCGAAGATCGACGAAATGAACAAAAAAATCGCCGCACGGTTCGGCTTTGACCGGCTGTACGACGTCTGCGGACAGACCTATCCGCGCAAGCTCGACAGCCGCATCCTCGCGGTGCTGTCCTCGATCGCGCAGAGCACGAGCAAGTTTGCCACGGATGTGCGCCTGCTGCAGCACGACCGCCAGCTTGAAGAGCCGTTTGAGGACAAGCAGATCGGCTCCTCCGCTATGGCGTACAAGCGCAACCCGATGCGCTGCGAACGCATCTGCTCGCTTGCGCGCTATGTCATTGCGGACGCGCTCAACGCGCCGATGACGGCGGCGACCCAGTGGATGGAACGCACGCTGGACGACTCGGCGAACCACCGCATCTCCGTGCCGGAGGCATTTCTGGCGACGGACGGCATCCTGCGCCTGGTCTGCAATGTTGCGGGCGGGCTGAATGTGCACGAGAAGATCGTGGAAAAGACCGTGCGCGACTATCTGCCGTTCATCGCAACGGAGAATCTGATGATGGCTGCCGTGCGTAAGGGCGGCGACCGTCAGGCGGTGCACGAGATCATCCGTGAGGCCTCGATGGAGGCAACGGAGAAAATGCGCCGCGGCGAAAACTGGGATCTCGTTGCGGAGCTGGCTGCGCATAAGGAATTCGGTATGAGCGCGGAGGAGATCCGCGCGCAGCTGCAGCCGGAAAACTACATCGGACGCTGCGGGGAGCAGACCCTTGCCCTCGTGCGCCGCTGCCGTGCGCTCATCGGTGACGATGCCGCGCAGACGGAGGAGATCGGACTGTAACACAATTGCCCGCCTTTTCGGCGGGCAATTTTTTGCATAAGCGGCTGCGTACCCAAAGGGAGAGGCAAGAACACAAGGGAGCCTTTGGTGCGGAGCGCAGTTTGCGTCTCCCCGTTATAGAACGGCGGACAAAAAACGAGAAAATTGTCGCATCTGCATATTGCATTTTTCGCAGAAACGAGTATCATTAGAAACACAAGAAAGATAGTATGGGGGACGGTTTTTTTATGGAACAGCTCAAGAAACGCATCGTGGAAGAGGGCAGGATCCTGCCCGGCGGGATCGTCAAGGTAGACGGCTTCCTGAACCATCGGATCGACACGTCCCTGATGGACGCTATGGCGGACGAATTCGCCAAATACTTCGACACGAAAAACATCACGATGATCCTCACGGCGGAGGCCAGCGGCATTGCCCTGGCAACGATCTGCGCCCAAAAATACGGCGTTCCCATGGTCTTTGCCAAGAAAGCGAAGAGCGACAACATCGAGGGCGGTCTGTACCACAGCGACATCTTTTCGTATACATACAGAAAAAAAGTCACCCTGCTCGTCTCCCAGAACTGGATCGGCAAGGATGACCGCGTGCTGATCATCGACGACTTTATGGCGAACGGCTGCGCCGTGCGCGGTCTGATCGACATCGTGGAGCAGTCCGGGGCGGAGCTTGTCGGCATCGGCATCGCCGTCGAGAAAGGCTTCCAGGAAGGCGGAAAGACCATCCGCGAGATGGGCATCGATCTGCACTCCCTCGCGATCATCGACGAGGCGGAGCCGGATCACATCGTTTTCCGCGACGCAACGTAAGTAAACCGCCGCTTTTGCGGCTTCCGAATACAACAGGAGGTATACAGTTATGAGTTCCAATCTTCGTCCCGCTGATATGCAGCGCATCACCACCGCAGAACTGGCAAATGCCTTTATCGAAGAACAGGTCAAACAGATCCGCGCCCAGGTCGGCGACGGAAAGGTGCTGCTGGCGCTGTCCGGCGGTGTGGATTCTTCCGTTGTCGCGGCGCTGCTCATCCGCGCCATCGGCAAGCAGCTTGTCTGCGTGCACGTCAACCACGGTCTGATGCGCAAGGGCGAGAGCGAGCAGGTCATCGAGGTCTTCGGCAAGGAGCTGGACGCGAATCTGGTCTATGTCGACGCGACCGACCGCTTCCTCGATCTGCTGGCAGGCGTTGCCGACCCGGAAAAGAAGCGCAAGATCATCGGCGGCGAGTTCATCAAGGTTTTCGACGAGGAAGCCGCGAAGCTCAACGGCATCCGCTTCCTTGCACAGGGCACCATCTACCCCGATATTCTCGAGAGCATCAAGGCTGCCGAGAGCGGCAAGCCCGTCAAGAGCCATCACAATGTCGGCGGTCTGCCCGAGGAGATGGCAATGGAGCTGGTCGAGCCGGTCAAGCTGCTGTTCAAGGACGAGGTCCGCGTGGTCGGCGAGGCGCTGGGTCTGCCCCACGCGATGGTCTACCGTCAGCCGTTCCCCGGTCCGGGTCTGGGCGTGCGCTGCCTGGGTGCCATCACCCGCGACCGCCTGCACGCGCTGCGTGAGGCCGACGCGATCCTGCGCGAAGAGTTCGACCTGAACGGTCTTGCCGAGAAGGTGTGGCAGTACTTTATCGCCATTCCCGATGTCAAGAGCGTCGGCGTGAAGGACGAGTGCCGCT
>JAFVWG010000308.1 GCA_017501805.1 Oscillospiraceae bacterium | reverse complement strand
CCGTTGAAGTCTACGTCAAGGGCCCCGGTCAGGGTCGTGAGTCGGCGATCCGTGCGCTGCAGTCCGCAGGTCTGGAAGTTACCATGATCAAGGACGTCACGCCGATCCCGCACAACGGCTGCCGCCCGCCCAAAAGACGCCGCGTGTAATTCGCAGAAGGAGGATAACAAGCTATGGCTAAAAATACACAGCCGGTTCTCAAGCGCTGCAGAACGCTGGGCGTTTCTCCCGCCGCGATGGGTTATTCCAAGACTTCCAACAAGAACCCCGGCGGACAGAGAAGAACCAAGAAATCCGAATACGGCCTGCAGCTCACTGAGAAGCAGAAGGTCAAGTTCGTCTACGGTATTCTGGAAAAGCAGTTCAGAATGTACTACGAAAAGGCAGAGCGTATGTCCGGCAACACCGGCGAGCTGCTTCTGAGCCTGATCGAGCGCCGTCTGGACAATGTGGTCTACCGTCTCGGCTTTGCGGCTACCCGCCGCGAGGCTCGTCAGCTTGTCAACCACGGTCACTACACCGTGAACGGCAAGCGCGTGAACATCCCCTCGTATCTCATCAGCGTGGGTGACGTGATCGCTGTCTGCGAGAAGAGCGCTTCCAACAACCGCTTCAAGAAGCTGAAGGAAGACGACAAGTTCGTTGCCGCTCCCAAGTGGCTGGACCGCGATAAGAACACCCTGCAGGGCAAAGTGATCGCCCTGCCCGCGAGAGATGACATCGACTTCGAGATTTCCGAGAACCTGATCGTCGAGTTGTACTCGAAATAAGGCCTCCCGCGCAGTCTTAAGCAGGCTGATAAAAGCAATCGACTGCATTTTCGAAGTGTTTAGGAGGGTACTATCGAATGGTTGAAATTGAAAAGCCCCGCATCGAATGTATGGATTCTCCCGAAAACAGCTCCTACGGCAAATTTGTCGTTGAGCCGCTTGAGAGAGGTTATGGTACGACGCTTGGCAACTCTCTGAGACGTGTCCTGCTCTCTTCGCTGCCCGGCACTGCTGCGACTTCTATCAAGATCGCCGGTGTCCAGCACGAGTTCTCCACGATCCGCGGCGTCAAGGAAGACGTTACCGAGATCGTCCTGAACGTTAAGAAGATCATTGCAAAGCTTCATTGCCAGGGCGTTAAGACCGTCTACATCGACGCTGTCGGCGCCTGTGAAGTGACGGCCGGAGATATCAAGGCTGACGGCGAGGTTGAGATCCTAAATCCGGATCTCCACATCTGCACGCTTGGTCCGGACGCCACCCTGAATATGGAGATCACGCTTTCCCACGGACGCGGCTACGTTCCTGCGGAACGCAACAAGTCGGCACAGAACGTGATCGGCGTGATCTCGATCGACTCCATCTACACGCCTGTCTACAAGGTCAACTACACGGTGGAAAACACCCGCGTGGGCAATATGACCGACTATGACAAGCTGACGGTGGAGGTCTGGACAGACTCCACGATCACCGCGCGCGACGCCATGAGCCTCGGCGCGAAGATCCTGGTCGATCATCTGCGCCTGTTCACCGACCTTTCCGACACCGATATCGGCAAGCCGATCGTCGTCGAGAAGGCCGACACCCAGCATCCGAAGGTCCTCGATCTGACGATCGAAGAGCTGGATCTCTCCGTCCGCAGCTTCAACTGCCTGAAGCGTGCCAACATCAACACCGTCGCGGATCTGATCTCCAAGACGGAGGACGATATGATGAAGGTCCGCAATATGGGCAGAAAGTCGCTGGAGGAAGTCCAGAACAAGCTCGCGATGATGGGACTGGCGCTTGCCAACAACGACCCCGGCGCTAACAACTAACCTTTCAAAAGAGGAGGGAAAACGATATGTTTGGTACTCGTAAGCTCGGCAGAAAGACCGATTCCCGCAAAGCGATGCTTCGCGCGATGACGACGAACCTGTTTGAGTACGGTAAGATCGAAACCACGTTTTACAGAGCCAAAGAGCTTCAGCCGGTTGCGGAGAAAATGATCACGCTCGGCAAGAAGAACACGCTTGCGACCTATCGCAAGGCGCTCGGCTTTATCACCAAGGAAGATGTTGCCAACAAGCTCTTCAAGGAGATCGCTCCGAAGTATGCTGACCGCAACGGCGGCTACACCCGCGTGACCCGTCTCGGGCCCCGTCGCGGTGACGCAGCGGAAATGGCGATCATCGAACTGGTCTGAGTTTCGTAAAAAAACGGACAACCTCATTTGAAGTTGTCCGTTTTCATTTTTATTTGGGGATATAGTCGGTGACAATGGGGAGAACTGCGGTGTGCCGGAGGCACGGGATTCCACCTCATCCGTCAGCTACGCTGACACCTTCCCCTCAAGGGGAAGGCTTTTGCCTTCGGCAGGCGGGCGATTTGACAATCGCCCCTACGGGTGCGGTGCGAGCGTGGAAGTGTGCGCGCAAGGCGTGACGCCTGCATCGCGCCGTTTGTGCTGTGGAGGAAGCGGCACGATCAGGGGATCGTGCCCTACGCGGAGGGTTTTCCTATTTGTGATTTGCATCTTTTTCTATTAATTGGGCAAGCTAGCGCAAAGGAGTGGTTTGGATGCAAAAAATGTCCAATGAAGAATACAACAAATATGTTGCGCGGATCTCGCCGAAGTCACCGATTGGGAAGAATTGCCTGATCGCATTTCTCGTCGGCGGGGCGATCTGCGTGATCGGGCAGCTTCTGCTGAACTTTTACGGAAAGACGCTTGCTTTGGACGAGACGGCT
>JAFVWG010000041.1 GCA_017501805.1 Oscillospiraceae bacterium | reverse complement strand
CAGACGCTGTACTCGGCTGCGGATATGATGGTGGTTGCCAGATCCGGTGTGGCGGGCGCGGTCGGCGCGATCGGCACGACCAATACGGTCATAAACCTCGTCACAAATCTTTTCATCGGCTTTTCCGTCGGCGCGAACGTCGTCGTTGCAAGGAATATCGGTGCGCGGGACGATAAAGGCGTTTCCGAGGCAGTCCATACATCTGTGCTTGCCGGTTTCCTGTTTGGCTTGATCGGCGGCATCATCGGCTATCTCATTTCGCAGCCGGCGATGGTCATGATGGGCGATGAGGGAGCGATCCTCGATATGGCAGTCCGCTACTGCAAGATCCGTTTTATCGGACTGCCGCTGCTGGGTCTGACAAACTTCCTGGTTGCGATCTTCCGGGCAAAGGGGAATACAACAACGTCACTTGGCGTGCTTACGGTCTCCGGTGCGATCAACGTTGCGATGAACATGATTTTTGTTCTGTGGTTTGGAATGGATGTGGACGGCGTCGCGTGGGCGACGGTGGTCTCGCAGCTGTTTTCCGCCGTGGCGCTGTTTATCTACCTGAGAAAGGAAAAGGACGCGACCCGCGTTTCCTTCCGCCACTTAAAAATTAACTGGGCAATGACGGGAGAGGTGCTTCGTGTGGGCATCCCGGCAGGCATTCAGGCCGGTCTGAACAACATTGGCAATATGACCGTCGCAAGATCGGTCATCCGTATGAACAATTTGCTCTGTCCCGGCGGCAGTGCGGTGCTGGACGGTCACTCCGCGGCGGTCAGCGCTTCACACTTCGCCCTGCATTGCTGCAATGCGGTCGACGTCACGCTCGTTTCCTTTACCGGTCAGAATGTCGGCGCGAAGAATGCCGAGCGGCTCAAGAGCGTCCTTCGTTTGGGTTATCTCACCGTCTTTGCGGTTTCTGTGGCTACCTTCGGACTGCTCGTGCTTTTCCGGGATCCGATTCTGTCCCTGTATATCAGCGATCCGGAGGCGATGGCGATCGCATATCTGCGGATGTGGATCGTAAGCGCGTTGTATCCCTTTGGCGGAGCGCTTTGGGGAGCCGGAGCAAGCTTCCTGCGCGGCATGGGTCGTTCGACGACCTCGATGTCGATTTCGCTGATTACAAACTGCGTTTTGCGCATCGTCTGGGTCTTCACGATTTTTGAATACTATCAGACCATGGAAGCGCTCTATATTTCCTACCCGGTTTTGCTCTTCTTCGGAGCGGCCGCGCAGTATATAGCCGTGCGCATCGCGTACCGCAAGCTTACCGAAAAATGGAAAACGCAGGAACTGTCTCCCGCGACCTGAATCTATATGCAAACGCTCCCGAACGAAGGTTCGGGAGCGTTTTTTGTTATGCCTCCGGTTCGATCGCGAGGGTCTCGCAGTCGACGGTCACGCGCAGGCGCGTGCCGGGGAGAATGTCGCCCTGCAGGATGCGGCGGGCGAGAAGCGTCTCGACCGTGTGCTGCACATAGCGGCGCAGGGGACGCGCACCGAACTGCGGGTCGTAGGCGGCATCGAGAATGAACTGCTTTGCCTCCGGCGTGAGGGTGCAGGAAAGCTGCTTGTCCGCCAGTCTGCGGTTGAGCGCCGCGATCTGCAGATCGATGATGCCCGTGACATTTTCGCGTGTGAGCGGCTTATAGAAGACGATTTCGTCCAGCCGGTTGAGAAACTCGGGTCGGAAGCTTCGCCGCAGAAGCCCTTCGACCGACTGCCGCGCCTCAGACGTGATCTCGCCGTCCGCGCCGATGCCGTCGAGCAGCGTCTGACTGCCGAGGTTGGAGGTCAGGATGATGATGGTGTTTTTGAAGTCCACGGTCCTGCCCTGACTGTCCGTGATGCGTCCGTCATCGAGCACCTGCAGCAGCACATTGAAAACATCCGGATGCGCCTTTTCGATCTCGTCAAAGAGCACAACGCTGTAGGGACGGCGGCGTACCGCCTCGGTGAGCTGACCGCCTTCTTCATAGCCGACATAGCCGGGAGGCGCACCGATCAGGCGAGAGACGGAGAATTTCTCCATATACTCCGACATATCCAGTCGGACAAGATTCTTCTCATCGTCAAACAGCGCTTCGGCAAGCGTTTTTGCAAGCTCGGTCTTGCCCACACCCGTGGGACCGAGGAAGAGGAAGGAGCCGATCGGACGACCGGGATCCTGAATGCCGCTGCGGCTGCGGAGGATCGCCTCCGTGACGCGCTGCACGGCTTCGTCCTGTCCGATGACGCGCTTGTGCAGAAGCTCGTCCAGATGCAGGAGCTTTTCGCGCTCACCTTCGACGAGTCTTGCAACGGGGATGCCTGTCCAGCGTTCGACGATGCGGGCGATCTCCTCCTCGGTGACCTTATCCCGCAGGAGCTTGGAGCTCTGCGCGGATTGGGCGAGCTTTTCTTCTTCCTCAAGCTGTTTTTTCGCCTCGGGGAGGTCGGCGTATTTCAGCTTTGCCGCTTTCTCCAGATCGTAGGACTGTTCGGCTCGTTCGATCTCGCGCCCCAGATCCTCGATCCGTCCGCGAAGCTGCTGCACCTTTCCGATGGCGTTCTTTTCGTTTTCCCACTGCGCCTTCATCGCATTGAAGCGGTCGCGCTCCTCGGCAAGCTCCTTGCGAAGCTCGGCAAGTCGCGCCGAAGAAAGGTCGTCCGTCTCGTTTTTGAGGGCGGCTTCCTCGATCTCCTGCTGGATGATCCTGCGGCGGACGACGTCCAGCTCCGTGGGCATCGAATCCATTTCCGTGCGGATCATGGCACAGGCCTCGTCGATGAGGTCGATCGCCTTATCGGGCAGGAAGCGGTCGGTGATATAGCGGTCGGAAAGTGTTGCCGCCGCGATGATGGCGGGGTCGGTGATCTTCACGCCGTGGTAGACCTCGTAGCGCTCCTCCAGACCGCGGAGAATGGCGATGGTGTCCTCCACGGTCGGCTCGGTGACGAGCACCGTCTGGAAGCGGCGCTCGAGCGCGGGATCCTTTTCGATATACTTCCGATATTCATCAAGCGTCGTTGCACCGATGCAGTGCAGCTCGCCGCGTGCGAGCATCGGCTTGAGCAGGTTGCCCGCGTCCATCGAGCCTTCGGTCTTGCCCGCGCCGACGATGGTGTGCAGCTCGTCGATGAAGAGGATGATGCGCCCCTCGGATTTTTTGATCTCCGAGAGCACCGCCTTGAGCCGCTCTTCAAACTCGCCGCGATACTTCGCGCCCGCGACCAGAGAGCCCATATCCAGAGAAAAGACGGTCTTGTCCTGCAGGCTCTTCGGCACGTCGCCGCGGACGATCCGCTGCGCCAGTCCTTCGGCGATCGCGGTCTTG
>JAFVWG010000307.1 GCA_017501805.1 Oscillospiraceae bacterium | reverse complement strand
CGGGATTTCTACCAGTTCTGGTGGCGCAGCTCCTTCAGGATCACCAGGAGCGTGCCTTCGACGCGGCATCTGAAGTATGCCTTGTCGCGATCGCCCAGGGCATCCTTGAGGGGACCTTCAAGCGGTAGGTGGGTGGGCGGTATGGTTCCGCATTTGCTATAAACGAGCGCCGGTGATCCTTCGGGAAAGATGGGGCGCTGCACTTTAACCTTGTACGTTGGCTGTTTCATTGGCTTCTGACTCCTTTCTTTTTGGGCACCACTTTGGAGAGTACCCGGTAAAGGTGGCGACGCATCCGAGCGACCGGCATTTGCCTTCGGCGGTGCAATATGCGTAGTATTGTTTGAGGGGTTTCTTTCCGGCGGTCATGTCTGCTTTATCCGCGTAGAGAAGGTTTTCGCAGGCGTTCTTTTTGTCGTAAACGCTGCCGCATAGGTGTGTCCTGGTGTATTTGTCTTTTGTACTTTCTTTCCGGACTTCGATTTTGACGATTATGTCTTCGGCTCTGAAGACGTTCTCGGTCGCAAGCTGGCGCTTGGTGGCTTCGAGTTCGCCTTCGAAGGTGCCCTCCAGGGTGTAAGCCAGGAGCTCGCGTCCGTCCGGGGCGTAGAAAACTACCCACTCTTTCATTCTTCCACCTCCAGCTCTCTTCCGCATACCGAGCAGAATTTTCTCGGCAGCTCTCTCTTTCCGAAGCGATCCTGACTGATGACCTTGATCTCGCTCGCGGTCATGCTCTGGTCTCCGAATTCGTCGGTCTGCATTTTGCACCAATGGCAGCCTTTATCTTTCTTTTCTGCTTCGTCCTCAAAGACGGCGAGGGTTTGGCATACCTGGGTGATGAAGGGGCAGTCCTTCTTCTTGCATCCCATTCCGGAGCATGGCTCTTTGAAGCACTCCGGGAAGTAAGGGGTTCCGATGTCGCTGTAGGCGGTCAGTCTGCCTTCGGTCTGTTTTTGCCCTATTTTCAGGGCGGCTTTGATGGTCTCCCACGCCTGGGCGATCGGGAGATGCTCCATGTCCACCATCTTGTTGTTCGACGGTGGGATCGTGCTGTCGAGCACGGTTATCGCTTGTTTAAGGTTCATTTGTCTGTCTCCTTCCATATTTCTTTGACCTTCGTGGCGACGATTATCGGTCGGCACCATTCACGCTGGAATTTGCGCCACTCTTCGTCGACGTTTCCGTTTTTGTCTCTGTAAAGCATGGCGTATGGCATGAAGCCAGCCTTAATGGTATCGATCAGGCGCTTTTCGGCTTTCTCGAATGTGTCGCCTCGATATCCGACCAGCACGTAGCTGCAGAGTGTGTGGCTCGCCCTGGTGAAGCCTGCCTCCTGGAATATTCGCCCTGCCTGCAGAAGTGGCTCGTAGTCGTCTGGGGTGTCGTAGGCACAGTATAGTCGCTTGGTGCTGGCTTCCTTCATAAGCTGCGCTTGCCACGGTTGCACCTGCGCGGGTTCGATTCCTCCGGTGAAGATCGGGCGTTCCGGCTGTCGCTTCAGCATCTCGATCACCGCTCTGAAGTGCTCCGGCGACGTTGCCAGTATGTTGTCGTCGAGAATATTCCATCCGTCTGTGATGGGCAGTTCGATGATGCGTCCTTTGGCGACTTCGTAAACGCTGCAGAACCAGCAATGATTCGGGCACCCTCTGCTGGTGAAGGTGTATCCCTTCTTGATGTAAAGTCCAGGCGTGAAGGTGGGCGACATTCTGTCTCCGTATGCCGGTCCTCCGACGCGAACCGGAACGCCAGCCTTTTCCCATTTCTTTGCGAGTTCCTCGGCTTTGGGTATGTCGTAGGTAAAGGTTACGCTCACGTGGACCTCATCGAAGCCTCCGAGCTCCAGCTGCTTCCTGGTTGGCGCTTTGGTGGTTGTCATCGGATCGTCAGGGGTTGCTTTTGTCCTGCGCGGAAAGACGCGCAGGATCTCTTTTCCGTTTACGTTCATGCTGTTGCCTCCTTCGGTCTGGTGAGTGTGTACGTGCGGCCGTCTTCGTCGTGGATCTCGACGTGGCTCACGGTGTCGGCTACGGCGCCGGCGATTCGGCTTGCTGCTACGAGAATGCTTGCGGGGATCTTTTCCCCTTCCTTGAGGGGAACGGTCAGGATCATTTGTTTCATGTGAAGTCCTCCATATCATCAAAAAGTGAAAGTTGCACAGCTGGTGGCGGTGGTGGGTTTGCAAGGTATTCTTTTACCTGGCGGTCGATTTCCTCGAAGGGGACGCCATATTTGAAGCCTCGCGCCACGGTGTTCTTCTCCTGGGCGAGTATTTCGAGTTCGTGGTAAAGCTCCGGAGATTCCGTCTTCAGTTCTGCGAGTTCTGGGATCTTTTGGTTTGGGCAAAACCAGCAGTTACCGGCTCGGTTCCGGTTCCCATTGTAGTCCGGAGAGAGAAGTCCGTACCGTTTGCATAGGCGCCTGGTGTCCCATTGCGTCAGCCGTTCTTCTTCCAAGAGTGAGCGCTGTCCTTTTCTTGCGTGGAGCTTTGCCAGGCGGTCTGGTTCGTCGATGCAGATGCCGCAGTATTCTGTGACGTCGTATTCCTTTCGGAGCTGGCGCAGGTACCGTTGTGCCGGCAGCGCTTTTTCTCCTTGCATCTTGCACGACCCCCCCAGGACGAAGCCGTAGTATTTGCCAATCGTCTCTGGGTGCATCTCGCTGCTCTGGCGAATTTTGTAAAACCAGTATATGTAGTCTTTGTCGGACGACACGAATTTCACTTTGTATCCCCAGGACTCAATCAGCGGCTTTGCGTAGTTCATTACCCAGGCGAGGTGCTTTTTGTTCTCTGCAGGTATGCCGCGCTTTTTATCGAACCACATCAGCGACATCAGAACGAGGTCGATCGGCTCTCCTTTTTCGTGGGCGAGTATGAGAGTGGCGGTGCTGTCTTTACCGCCGCTCCATAAAACGACCCGATATGGTGGTTTGGGTGGCTTTGGTTTCTTCGCCATGCTCGCCCTCCTTTCTGCGAGGCGTTATTTCACGCCTCCTCGATATCTATCAGCCGGAGGCTGCCGTATGAAACGGTCAGCTGTTCCGCCTTCTTTTTCGCCGCCTCTGGTGTCCTGGCTTCGATCGTCCGGGTGGTCTCGTAGCCTCCTTTCGGAAGCTGCGGGTTTTCTCTCCAGTAGGTCGCTTTGTACTTCTTCATTCTGCATCCTCCTCTCGCATGAGAACCGTCAAGGATCCGACGCCGCCATAAACGCCGCCGTTGTAGGAGGTTCTCTCGATGTGGTCTTCGCTCGGTTCGAGGTCAACGTTGAAACGGTACACGCCTTCGCCGCAGTAGGGGTTCTTCGGATCTGTGACGGTGCTTTCTTTTTTGATGTCGCGGATGGTTCCTTTGTATCCGTACCACCACACCTTGTCGCCGTTCTGAAGTTCGTCGTATCTCTTTTCCTTTGCCATCGCTATGTCCTCCGTGTTTATTGTTTTGGTGTATCCCGGAGGGGAAGGCGCCGAGGTTACCTTTCGCAGCCGTTACCGTCCGCCGGCTTTCCCGGTGCTCTGACCGCTTCCGCCCGACTTGCACTGTCGCATTCTGTTTTATTCTCGGAGGTTCTTCCTCTCTCGGTTTACGAGAACATTATAAACCACCATCGGTTTATTGTCAAGAGAAAAATGCCAAAAATACTACACAAAGAAGATGTGCGTATTTCTGGCACTTTTCAACAAATTAGAGGGATGGGAGG
>JAFVWG010000306.1 GCA_017501805.1 Oscillospiraceae bacterium | reverse complement strand
TCGGCAATGATATGCCGCTGTTTAACACTTTGGCGTGGAATGCGTCCATTGACCTTTACGACTCTAAATTTATAAATGCTTCCCTTAACGAGTCGGGCAATGCAGATGATGGTACGCAGTCAGGATCTGCAATCTGCATTATCCCGAGCATAAATATGAGACCATCAACCTACAAAACCGATAGCACAAAAGCCGCAACCCTTGTGGGAAAAGGAGAGACCGGCAACTACACGATCAACCTGCACGGAACATCGGTCCTTGGATCGCTTCATGCAACCAAGCCTGTTGTTCATTATGATGCTGTTACAAGATTGAAGGAGACCGGAAACTACAGCTGCTTTAGTCCATTATTGGCTCCCAAATTTACCATCACAGCTGACCCTGGCTCTCTGTTCCTTGGAAGTGATCTGCTTACCTCCGATTATACTGTGGATTTCCACCAAGCCCCGGTTTTAACGCCGATGCAAGGCGAAGAGGTTGTCTCTACATTTACGTATGAGAAGCCCAAGAGAGCGGAAATCAGCGTTGCGACTGAAACGGCGACCAACGCTGACTACTTTGGAAGACTGGATGCTGCGCCGTACGCTACGTTCACCTACTGCACGCATGCTACCAGACAGCATTTTGACGCAACAGAGCCGACCTATGGTGAGGTCGGTATGCAAGAGCACTACTACTGCGTTTGCGGCACCTACTGGGCTGCTGACGGCGAAACCAAGACCACGCGTGGGGCTTTGGAGATCCCTGTGCTGGCCGGTTGTCCGCATACCGCCAAGACTTTTGTTGAAGCGTTTGCCTCGACCTGTTCTGAGGCCGGTATGGCAGCACATTACACCTGTGATGGATGCGGTGCCTACTTTACGGAAGCCGGCATCGAAACCACGCGCGATAATCTGCTGCTCGCGCTTTTGCCCCATGAGCTCGAAGCACACGAAGCTGTTCCCGCAACATTCCTTGCTGACGGTGACAGTGCCTACTGGAGCTGCGCAGCTTGCGGAAAGTTCTTCTCCGATGCCGAAGCGACAACCGAGATTGATGAATATTCTTGGGTTGGAGCTATTCCGCAGCTTGATACGACCCTGACCGGCGAACTGCTGGAAAAGTCCGATGCGGAACTGGCGGCACTCGGCGCTGTTGCGAAGGTCGTCGAGGAAGGCGGCGATACGGTTGTCTATCTGACGCTGCCCGCTGCCTATACGGCTGCAGGCGAGATCGAAGGCGTCTGCAACGTCGTGCTGCTGCGGGATACGGTCATCATTCCGACGGGCGGCAGCTACGGCAGCGGCGCGATTACCGGCTCGGTCGCAAAAAAGAGCAACTACAAATCCTGGGATACCGAGAACACCACCGATGCCGAAACTACGGTCAATGGCTTCTGGCTGGACCTGAACGATCACACTGTTACGGTTCGTGCCAAGAATTCAGCCGACTCCAATATCAACGGCGACCATCCGGCTGCCATTTATGCACTGGAATCGATCCCCGTAAATATCAAGAACGGTACGATCATCTACCGCTTCTGCCGCTCCGCACAGAGGACTAACTTTGGTCTTATCACCATCGGCTATGGCTCATCCTCGGGAAACAAATCCCAAATCGGAACAGCGGAAGAGATCTTCACGCCCAGCATCACGATCAAGGACGCCAAGCTGATTCGTGTACACGATGGCGGCGACAATCTTGATTTAACGCAGGCATACAACTTCGGTCCTGTTATCGCAGTTAAGGACCTTGCTTCGGAGATCAATATTATCCGCTCCAGCATTATTGCGTCGTCTTCCGAGGCCGGTGTGATCAACTACGCCAAGAACACCTATGCCACCACGGGACCCGCGACGGCACCCGAACTGGCGCACAATCTGACCATTACGGACAGCTGCATCGGCGTTGCCGACGCCGACGCAACCACGGCGATCCACGCAGGGAGCATTGCCTCCGGCTATCAGGCCGAGTGCGACCTTAACATTACGGTGAACGGCAATGTTGAATTCGTTGCTGCTAAGGCAGTCGAAATCGATGAAGGCGGTCCTGAGCTGAACTTCACGACGAAGCTGAAAGCCTCCACGGAGTCCATCGCACTTCCGGATGTTGCCGATATGCGTGCGTACGCGGCGACGCAGTACGATGTGAAACCCGACTATCTTGCTGCAGTTGAGTGTGCCTCTCTGATCCCCTGCGACCATGCAGCCAAGGGATTTGTTGATGTAGACCCCGCTTCTTATACCGAGACCGGTTTTGCGGCGCACTACTACTGCTCCGACTGCGGGACTTACTGGGATGCAGAGGAAAATGAAACGACGAGGGAAGCTCTTGTGCTCCCCGTCGTGACCTGCCCGCACGACGAAGCCAAGGTCACGTATGTTCCTGCGGTTCCCGCCACCTTCCTTGAAGGCGGCAAAATCGAGCACTGGTCCTGCGGAGACTGCGGCAAACTCTTCTCCGACGAGGATCTGACGGTTGTGGTCACCGAGACCGATATCGCCACGGAAAAGCGCCCGACGACCGACACCGAAGGTCTTGAGACCGACGATGACTTTGCGCAGCTCGGCGCTGTGGCGATCACGACCCATCCCGATGAGGGTACGATCGCCTATACCGGCAACACGGCACTTAACGCTGCCTACAAGCATGCCGCCGGATGGACGAAACAGGGCGGTGTTGTCAGGGTCGTTACAAATTATACAGTTTATAACATAACCAGAGACACAGCGGGATATATAACCAACGGAGCCGAAACGAAGGCAAACAATCATTCGTATTCTTATGGAAACGCTGACCGTGAAAATGAAAGATACGCCGGTCTTGACCTCAAGGGCTTCTGGCTCGATCTGGGCGGTCACACTCTGGTGTTCAGAACGGGACGTCCTCTCTTTGGGGCGCAGTATTCGCTGCCTGTCAACATCAAGAACGGTACGATCATCTACCAGAACACCGCCGCGGTAAATAACTACGGTGTTTTCAAGAACGGAACTACAAGCACGCGACTGAACTCCGCAGACGAGATTTATCGTCCGGCGTATACTCTGGATGGTGTAACGCTGCTCGAGGTAGCATATGCGCCAAAGTCAGAGACCGGAACCTCATTAAATGTGGGTAACATCTGCCTCTTCCACGTTGGCGCAACGCAGTCACAGATCAACCTGATCGATTCTGTGATCATTAACGACAGAAATAATGTGATCCGCTATACGGAGACGACCCCCGCTGCAAATGAAGAGCTTGATACATTTAGAAACAGCAAGGGTTATCAGCATGTCGTGAACCTCCGCGGCAATACTGTGGTTGGCGCAGGAGACGGATACTCTGTATTCACTACTGATGAAGCTGTGGGACACGAGAACAGCGGAGCGGAAGCGGACTATATCCGCGTGAATGCAGAGGACGGCGTAAAATTCCTCGGCAGCTCTGTTGCCGGTAATGTGAAGGGCGACCTCAATCTCCGCAGCTTCCTGCCGACGGACTATACTGAGGCGGCCGAGAAGTACTCCATCGCGATGCCTGATGTTTCAAAGTTTGTCCAGGAAAAGGGCACTTACATCGGCGAGGCTATTTATGAAAACCTGGCGACCGAGACGGAATATACAGCCTGGGTCAAGGGCGACCCCGCAAACGCTGCTGCAAAGGTCACGGTCAGCGGCGACGATTACACGATGTATGTCCAGACTGCGGGCGAGGCTGTGCAGCGCGCCGAGAACCTCGGCAGAGTCGGCTACACGGCAACTGCAACGCTCCTTGCGGACACGACGGTTGTTGAGACCGTTGCAATCGGCGGTGCGAATGCCACTTCCGAGTTCACGCTCGATCTGAACGGCAAGGCGCTGACCGGCGAGGCTCTTGTCGAAGCTGACGGCGGCACCGGAACGAATGTCACCATCAACGTGACCGGCACCCTCGGCAACGTGGACGGCAAGCTCAAGTTCTTTGCTCATGCTCCTGCGGTCGAATACACCGATGGACACAGCTTTGTGGTCTCCAAGGGCACGTATTTCGACAGCTACAGCCTGAACCTTGAGAACACGATCTCCGTCAACCTCTACACGAAAAACGCTCCCGATGCTGTCTGCTACGTGCAGGATGGCGAGGATAAGCCGCCTGTGAAGAATGCTGAAAATGACTGGACCGTGACCACGCTTGCGGCGAAGGATATGGGCAAGACCATCGACGCCTACGCCATCAAGACCGAGGGTACCACGACCACGATCGACTTCAGCAAGGGTATCTCCGTCAAGGGCTATGTTACCAACAAGGCTGCTGAGGGGGACAACACCGATGCTCTGAAAGACGCTCTGGCCGCTATGCTGATCTACGGCAAGTATGCGGATAAGTATTTTGCCAATGAGTATGAGGCTATCGACGACGCGCTGGCGTATGTCAACGAAACCGGCCTCGAACTGACGGAAGTGCCCGTCGACTACGAGATCAGCAATATCACCGAAGGTCGTGTGGTCGAGCCCGCCGAGCTGGACATCAGCTCTGCGACGACCGGCGTTTGGGGCTACCGCGGCACGTCCGCTGTCCTCGCCGACGAGATCAGCATGAAGCTCTACTTCTACGGTGCGGAGTTCAATCCCGAGCACGTGAAGATCAACGGTGCTGCTGCGACCGAAGAGCAGGTCGAGTATGTCGACAACTTCACGACTGTGAAGGTCAGTGTCAATGCAAAGGAATTCGACACCGCGATCGAGATCACTCTGGACGACGGCATTGGTCATGCGGTCACGGTTACGGACAGTGTTGCGGCCTATGCGAAGCGTCTCCTTGAGGATGAGAGCAACAGCACCGTCCACAACGTTGCACAGGCGATGCTGAACTACTGCTATTACACGCAGCAGCACTTCAACTCCAACCCCTGATCTCCTTTGATCAGAACACATTACACTTTTTGAAAGGAGATTACGGAAATGAAATACGAAAAGCCCGAAGTTGAGCAGGTGCTCTTCACGCAGTTGGAGTCCATTCTGACGACCAGCAGCATCATCCCCGGCATCCCGGGCGGTGATGAAAACGAACTTCCCCTGGCTTAACAACTATGCAAACAGCGGAGTGTCCCTCGGGACACTCCGCTGTTCTTTTTTTGTCCGCACTAAAGCCTCCCCTGTGTAAGGGGAGGTGGGTGAGCGAAGCGAAGCCGGAGGGGTTGATGTGAGCTGGGATTGGATAGACAATCCCTCACCGCCTTCGGCGGAGCTCCCTTTACACAAGGGAGCCTTTGTTTGTTGCCGCTTCGCGGCGATTGGATGGACAATCCCTCACCGCCTTCGGCGGAGCTCCCTTTACACAAGGGAGCCTTTTATGCGCTGCGAAAGCCAGCCTTGCACAAAGGCTTTTGATGCGATACTATGATTA
>JAFVWG010000305.1 GCA_017501805.1 Oscillospiraceae bacterium | reverse complement strand
GCAGATCGTCAATCTGACGCCGAAAGAGGTCGACTTTGAAAAAAGCTCCATGAAGGCGGAGTACTGGCACGGTCCGTTCTGCTATGAGAAAAGCGAGATCGAGGGCGAACGCGAGTTTCCGCTGACCGAAGAGGGCAAAGCTGCAATGCACGCTTTCCTGATGGAACAGACGAGATAAAACAACGGCGCACTGCAAAAGCAGTGCGCCGTTTTGTTTGTACATATCAGACAGGCATCGAGAAGAGCATCCGGGATTTTGAGAGCATCTGCGGTGTTTGAAGACTGTTGCGGAACTCGATATCGCCGGAGGCGTCGCTCTCTTCGCGGGCATTGCCCGCCTCCAGCGTTCTCCTGACCTCGTGTGCGACATCGTCCGCGGCGTCAAAGAAACGCACATCGTATCCCAATGCGGTGCGGATGACATCTTTGGCAAAGGGGTAATGCGTACAGCCGAGCACGACCGCCTCGACCGGGTCTTTCACAGCGGGAGCGAGGGCTTTTGTGAGAGCGGAGAGGAGACCCGCCCGGTCACACAGACCGTCTTCGACATAGGTGACGATCTCCGGCGTGGGGATCGAGAGAACGTCCGTCCCGGGGCGGCATTGCGCCAGCTGTTCGGCATAAGAAGCGGAGCCCAGCGTGCTTGCCGATGCGAGGGTGAGGATCCGGCGGCAGCCTGCCGCTTCCGCCTGCAGTACTGCGGGGCGGATACCGATCACGGGCACGGAGGGGGCGAGCGCCTGCACCTGAGCCCGTGCGGCGGCCGTTGCCGTGTTGCATGCAATGACGATCGCTTTCGGCCGTTCCGAAAGAAGGGGACGGATCGCATCTGTTGCCAGACGGACGATCTCTTCCCGCTCACGGGTGCCGTAGGGGGCGTTCGCGGAATCACCGAAATAGAGATAGCGCTCATTCGGCATAAGTGCAGCGAGCTTCTTCAGTACGCTGATGCCGCCGAGGCCGGAGTCAAATACGACGATCGGAGATGTCATATTGCTATCAGTCCTTTATACGATCAGGTTGCTTTGACCTTGATCCAGAGTTCGGAGATCATTTTTTTCAGCGTGGGGTTGTCTGTGTAGACTTCGTCCAGCTCGTAGCCGGAGCGGGGGAGATAGGCTTCGTTCGAGCCGTAGAGCTCGGGGTCTTCCGCCATCTTTTTGAGCACCTCTGCGTTCGGAGAGCTGTAGCCGACGGTCTCGGCGTTGTCGTACGCCGCGTCGTAGGTGAGCATATAGTTGATGAACTCATGCGCGAGCGCCGGATTCTCCGCGTTTGCGGGGATGATCATACCGTCGCACCAGATATTTGTTCCCTCTTTGGGCATGGCAAAACGCATATCCGGATTTTCGTTGAGGATGACCGCCGCGTCACCGCTGTAGACAACGGCGATGTCCTTGAGCCCGCCGATCATACCGTCGATGACCTCATCGGTCACATAGGCGGGGGACATCGTGGCGTTCAGCTTCAGCAGCCATTCATAGGCTTCCTGAATCTCTTCTTCGTTGCCGGTGTTTGCGGAGTAGCCGAGCGCCTTGAGCGGCATCAGAAATGCGTCGCGCTCCGAGTCGTAGACATAGATGTGACCGGCGTACTTCGGGTTTTTCAGCACGTTCCAGCCTTGCTCTTCGATGTCCTTCGGGTCGACATTCTTTTCGTTGTAGACGAGACCGACGCTGCCCCAAAAATAGGGGATGGCGTAGGTGTTGTTCGGGTCAAAGGGGAGATTTTTCACTTCTTCCGCAAGCAGCTCTTTGTTCGGGATCTTTTCCGTGTTCAGCGGCTGCAGCATATCGGATTTGATCAGCCGTTCGATCATATAGTCCGAGGGGACGAGTACATCGTAGGCGTCTCCTGCCTGCAGCTTGGTGTACATCATTTCGTTGGAATCAAAATACTCGACGATGACGTTGACGCCGAACTGCTTTTCAAAGTT
>JAFVWG010000304.1 GCA_017501805.1 Oscillospiraceae bacterium | reverse complement strand
TTCTCCTCCCGCAAGCCCGCATCTGTCACGACCGTCTCCTTCCTCAAAAAGACCGACTGCGGCAAGCAGGCGGCACAGGCGGATATCTTCGGCTTCGAGATCCCGAACGAGTTCGTCGTCGGCTACGGTCTGGACTACGCCGGCTACTACCGCAATCTCCCCTACATCGGCGTCCTCAAGCCGGAGTGCTACGCCGAATAATTGCCTTTTCTTGACAAAGCGTGGGCTGCTTGCTATAATTCAGGCAGATATTTCCTATGAAGGGAGCAGGAACCATGGTCTACCGTTCCGACCGCAGCATGATGATGATGTGCATGCGCATGCGTATGCGCGCCGTTTCTGCTGCCCGGAGCAAGGTTTCTGCCAATCCTTGAGGAAACCGAAATCGTCTGATCAAACCGGGAAACGATCCGTTTCCCGGTTTTTAATCTAATGTGAGGTGAGCGATCTTGATCGAGATCAAGCATCTGAACAAGACTTTCCAAACCGCCGCGGGACCGATCGTCGCGCTGGACGATATCTCCCTGACCATCCGCGACGGCGAGATCTTCGGCATCATCGGACTTTCCGGCGCCGGCAAGTCCACACTGGTGCGCTGCATCAATCTGCTGGAGCGTCCCACATCCGGGCAGGTCATCCTGGACGGAAAGGATCTGATGCAGCTTTCCAAAAAGGAGTTGCTCAAAACGCGGCAGAACATCGGTATGATCTTCCAGGGCTTCAACCTGCTGGAGCAGCGGAACGTCCTGCGGAATGTCTGCTTCCCGCTGGAGATCGCGGGTATGCCGAAGGAAAAAGCCGTTCGGCGCGCAATGGAGCTTCTGCAGCTGGTCGGACTGGAGGACCGCACGGAGTCCTTCCCCTCTCAGCTCTCCGGCGGACAGAAGCAGCGTGTCGCGATCGCCCGCGCGCTTGCGACCGAGCCGAAATATCTGCTCTGCGACGAGGCGACCAGCGCGCTCGACCCCAATACCACCCGCTCCATTCTTGAGCTGATCAAAAAGATCAACCGCGAGCTCGGCGTCACGGTCATCGTCATCACCCACGAAATGCGCGTGATCGATCAGATCTGCGACCGCGTTGCCGTCATCGACAACAGCCGCATCGCAGAATTCGGCAGCGTCAGTCAGGTCTTTTCCAACCCGCAGTCGCAGATCGCAAAGGAGCTGGTTCTTCCGGACGCCGCGCGCGATCCGCTCCCGACGCAGGGCGGCAGAAAGGTCCGTCTCGTCTTCTGCGGCGGTTCGCCGCACCTGCCCGTCATCTCCAATCTGTCCATCGACTGTCAGGCGCCGGTCAACATTCTCTTCGCAGACTCCAAGGAGCTGGAGGGAAAGACCGTCGGACAGATGCTTCTGGAGCTTCCCCGCGACGAGCGGCAGGCGGAAAAGGTTATGGAATGGCTTCACGGTCACCGCGAAGCGTTTGAGATCGATTTCAGGGAGGAGGGTTAACGATGTCGGAGCTGTTCTACAAACTCTGGGCGAACGGTATCCTGCAGTATGGCGTTTGGGAAACGATCTATATGACGCTTCTTTCCACCGCCATCGCCTATGTGCTCGGGCTTCCCCTCGGCGTTCTTCTCACCGTCACGGATAAAAACGGCGTCCGCCCGATCGGCTGGCTCAATAAAATACTGGGAGTCATCGTCAACATCTTCCGTTCGATCCCCTTCGTCATTCTTATGGTGGCAATGCTCCCCGTTGCGAAGCTCGTCGTCGGTACGAGTCTCGGAAACAAAGCGATGATCGTTATGCTGGTGCTCGCCGCCGCGCCCTATGTCGCGCGTATGGTGGAGTCCTCCCTCAAGGAGGTCAACCGCGGCGTCATCGAAGCGGCACAGGCGATGGGAACCTCTTCCTTCCAAATCGTCACAAAGGTGCTGATCCCCGAGGCAAAGCCCTCGCTCATCGTCGGCGCGGTCATCTCCACCGTCACGATCCTCAGCTACTCCACCATGGCGGGCACGATCGGCGGCGGCGGTCTCGGACAGATCGCCATCACCTACGGCTATCAGCGCTTCAGCGACGATATCACCTGGCTCTGCGTCGTGCTGGTGGTCATCATCGTGCAGGTCATTCAGGAGCTCGGTATGTACTTCGCGCGGAAAACCGACCGCCGCAACCGTCAGTGATCTATCCCCGCGAGGGGATCCATCATAAAAAAACAACCATAAACAAAAAGGAGAATGCATTATGAAAAAGATCCTTGCACTGGTCCTCGCGCTCGTTCTTGCGCTCGGCCTCGTCGCCTGCGGCGAAGCGAAGCCCGTCGAAACCGATCCTGCCGCCGAAGGCGACAAGGTCATCACCGTCGGCGCAAGCTCCACGCCCCACGCCGAGATCCTTGAGTCCGTCAAGGCCGCCGTCGCGGAAAAAGGCTACACGCTGAACGTCGTCGTCTATGATGACTACGTCCTGCCCAACACCGCTCTGGAAGACGGCGAGCTGGATGCCAACTACTTCCAGCACGCTCCGTACCTGAACTCCTTCAACGAATCGAACGGCACGCACCTCGTCTCCGCCGCGCTGATCCACTATGAGCCGTTCGGTCTGTACGGCAACGGCGTCACCTCCGTGAGCGAAGTTCCCGCCGGCGCGACCATTATCATCCCCGCCGATGACAGCAACGAGACCCGCGCCCTGCTCCTGCTAGCGCAGGAAGGCCTCATCACGCTTCCCGAGGATGCAAGCGCCGCGAAGGGCG
>JAFVWG010000303.1 GCA_017501805.1 Oscillospiraceae bacterium | reverse complement strand
TTTTCCGGCAGCCGGGATGATCGCGCGAATCTTCATAACATCAGATCCTTTTTTCAGAATGGGATACGATAGGGGTCTGCCTGCAGTCCGAGGTCCTTATAGATCTTCTCAAGTGCTCTGCGGATCCCCATTTCCTTCTTCTCCATATCCGCCAGCAGCTTGAGCTGCGTGCGGGCACGGTCGAGGTTTTGATTGGGATAGAACACGTTATAGTAAACATCGCCGTTGATATAATCCGCGAGGAAGCGGATGCCGTCCTCGGAAGTAATAATGAGCGAAGCTACGGGCAGCAGCTCCAGCTCCTCCTTGGTGAGCATCTTGCCGCAGGCTTCCAAATAGCCTCTGGCATACTGCGCGTAAAGTCCCAGATCGAACTGCACCTTCTCCAGGTCTTTCTCGTCGTCCTTCGCGGTGTTCGTGCCGATCCGCATGCTGTCGCCGTAGTCGTAGAGCGGCGAACCGGGCATGACCGTGTCCAGATCGATGATGGCAACGGGCAAATGCGTCTTCTTGGAGAAGAGGATGTTGTTGAGATTGCAGTCGTTGTGGCAGATGCGCGTGGGGATCTTTCCGGATTCCAGCGCATCGGAGATCATGCCGAATTTATCCTTTCGCTCACGGACGAATCCGACCTCATCCCAAACCTCGCTCAGACGTCCGACCGGGTCGGCTTTGATCGCCTCTTCCAGCTCCAGATAGCGGGAGTAGGTGTTGTGGAAATTCGGGATGACAACGTTGATCTTCTCCACAGGCACATCCGCCATACAGCGCACGAACGTGCCGAAGCTCTGTCCTGCGTAGTAGAAGGTCTCCGGCGAGTCGGGAATATCCATTCCGTACACTTCCGTAAAGTGCGTCAGCATCCGCCAGCAGCCGGAGTCGTCGCGGAAATAGGACTTGCCGTCCTTCGTATATTTCAGCATCTGAATGCTGCCGCGCTCGGTGTGCCCGGGCAGCAGCATCTTCTCGTGCAGATGTTTGGTGACCAGCTCGAAGTTTTCCATCAGTCCGTCCACATCGGGGAAAACATTGGTGTTGATCCGCTGGAGCGTATAGGAATGCACATTGTTGTGCACGGAAAGCGTGCGCACACGGTAGGTACGGTTGATGTAACCCTTGGTGATCTGCGCAATGTCGATGATCTCACCGACGATCTGGAACTGCCGCGCGATCCTCTGTACATCATTGATCGGATCCGCTCGGGACAAATCGACTCTGCCGCGCAGTTCATCTATGCGCAGGATCTCGCCGTTTTTCTCTGTGCGGGCATCCACCATCGCAAGGCTGCGCAGCAGCCCCCAGCAAAACTTCCCGAATCGCGTCTCCTCTTTCGCTGCCAAAAACAGGTAATAGTAAACCGATCTCCACAGCACACTGAAAAAGGTCAATGCAAGCACCAGGATCACGGAAAGCATCCGCGGGATCCACAGGCAATGCGCCGCCGGCAGCAGATGGCTGAGCAGAATGTAAGCACCGCCGCCGATCAGGTCGGACAGCAGGATCCTCGCAACGATCCCGGGATTGCCGTGGCGCAGGACCATATGATAGACGCGGAATAAAAACCGCACACAAAGAACCAATGCAAAGCAGCCCACTGTGTGGACCACAGGTCCGGGAGCAGCAAGTTTTCCGGGATACGCAATGGGAACAAAGCACAAGAACAGCACACAGCAAATTGCCGCAAATCCGAAAGCATCATAGAAAATCGAAAGTCCGCGCGGTCTGTTGCGATAGAATTTTTTCTTATCGGAGACGGTGTTCCCCATCTCATTCCCTCCTGACGTTGATCGGATTCCACCCCAAGTCACGTGGGCACACACTTTATTATAATGAATTATTTCAAAACAGTCAACACAGTGCCGCATCAAAATAAAATACTGCGATCGTATAAAGAGACCGCAGTATTTTCGGTTTTCTTCAGATCACGCGCGCCTCATACCCGGCAGCCTTTACAGCCTCGACCAGCGCCGCGGCTTCGCCGCCGGAGACGTACGCCTCGCCCTTTTCCAGGTCGACGGTCACCTCCGCCACCCCGGCCACAGCGCGCAGCGCCTGCTCCACGTGCGCCTTGCAGTGTGCGCACATCATTCCCGTAATGCTCAGTTTGATCATATTGTTTTCCTCCTCGGTTTTTGTATTTTCCTTTACAGGCTCTCCCTTTTCCTGCGATGGGCGAAAACG
>JAFVWG010000302.1 GCA_017501805.1 Oscillospiraceae bacterium | reverse complement strand
TGTGTGCTCTATGTGGCAAAAAATATCCTGATGGGGCACCTTGTCCGCGGTCTTGCGTGGACGGTCGCCATTGTGGAAACGCTGACGCTGAAGCTGCCTGTCACGCTGACAAACGCTGTCATCGCCACGATCTGCGCCTCGCTTCTGTACCTTGCGATGAAGCCCGCGCTCACAAAAGCGCACGTGCTCGACGGATAAACACAGAAAAAGACTCGCTGCACTTGCAGCGAGTCTTTTTTATTGAAATATCATTCCTGTGCGGGCAATTCGGCATTGTCCCGCTTCATTCTTTTTCTGACGACCGCGTAGCAGATCACTTCCGCAAAGAAGGTCAGGATCCACGAGATGGGATAGGACGCAAAGAGCGACCGCAGGCTGTGGAACATCGGGAGCCGGAACAGCGTAAAGATGTACGCGATCCGCAGTCCGCAGACGCCGACGACCGTGATGAGCATCGGGGGCAGCGAGCAGCCCATACCGCGCAGCGTGCCGGTCATGACCTCCATAAGACCGCAGAGGAAATACGGCAGGCAGACAAGCAGCAGTCGGTCTCTTGCCGTCCGGTAGGCAAATGCAGGCGCGTCGGTCAGATAGATGGACAGGAGGGTGTTTGCATTCAGATTGACCAAAATGCCCAGCGCCAGTCCTATGGTTCCGACACAAAGGAGGCAGATGCGCATGATTTTCGAGACATTCCTGTACTTCTTCGCGCCGTAATTCTGTCCGACGAAGTTGGTCGCCGTCTGCTGGAAAGCATTCATCGTCATAAAGACAAAGCTCTCAATGTTGCCCGCAGCCGTGCTTCCGGAGACCGCAACCGCGCCGAAGGAATTGATCGACGACTGGATCATAACGTTGGAGATGGAAAACAGCGATCCCTGCAGACCCGCGGGGATGCCGATGGCGAGAATGCGCTTTAGCTGCTCTTTGTGGAAGCGCAGCTTCTTCAGCCGCAGTTTGCAGGCGTCCTTGCGCCGCATCAGCTTGATCACGATCAGCGCGCAGGCAACGACCTGCGACAGCACGGTCGCCCAGGCGACGCCGTCCACGTTCATATCGAACGCGAGTACGAAGATCAGATTCATGCCTACGTTGAGCACGCCCGCGATCGCAAGGAAGAGGAACGGGCTTTTCGTGTCTCCGACCGCGCGCAGGATCGACGCGCAGTAGTTGTAGAGCAGGATCGGGATGATGCCGGAAAAATAAATCGTCAGATAGGTAGTCGAAAGATCGATGACGTCCTCGGGCGTCTTCATCCAGCTCAGGAAGGTGTGCGCGCCGAGCGTGCCGATGATCGTCAGCAGCACGCCGCCGCAGAGCGCCGTCATGATCGCCGTGTGGATCGTCTTCCGGATGCCCTCCTCATCTCCGGAGCCGACATTCTGCGCAACGCAGACGCCCGCACCGACGGAAAGACCGATGAAGAGATTGACGATCAGCGAAACCAGCGATCCGGTCGCGCCGACAGCGCCCAGATAGAGATCGCCGCAGATCTGACCCACAATGATGAGGTCCGCCGCATTGAACACAAGCTGCAGAAGACTCGTCAGAATGATCGGAACTGTGTAGCGTATGATCTTGGAAAAGAACGGGCCCGTTGTCAGATCCATATTGCTCCGTCTGGCGTGTGGGTGTACGGGGCGAATGTGGGAATGCGGTCTGACGTGGGCGTGACGGATCACGTGCATACTGCCACCTCCTGAAAAGTACTTTGACTATCTTACGCAAAACCCCTGCGGAAATCAAGCCTCTGCGCAGAAAAAAGGCACGGAAAACCGTGCCTTTTTGAGAAAATATTCGGTTTTATTTGCTGTTGGTTTTGAGCAGGTCGTATTTGATATCCCAGAGCTTGCGCGAAAGGTCTACATAATAGCTGTGCGGGTTGTCGAAGCGCTTGACCTCATCCCAGAGCGTATCCACCTGCTCGCGGCAGTATGCCTGGATCTCCGAAAGCGTGGGCAGCTTGTAGACCAGCTCGCCGTTGCGGAAAACGGGCACCTGCAGCTCCTTGGCTGTGAAGTTGTACACCGTCTTCTCCTTCCACGTTGCCTCCGGGTCGAAGATGGTCAGATCC
>JAFVWG010000301.1 GCA_017501805.1 Oscillospiraceae bacterium | reverse complement strand
CTCTTCCAGACGCTTGACGATCTCGCCCGGGAAGTCGGCGTTGATGCAGGGGCGGTACTGTCCGTCCGCAAAGGTGGAGTGCGCCGCGAAGTTCACAAGCACGATGTCGTCCGCGTCTTCGCGCGCAAAGCGGATGAGCTGAATGCTATGGTCGGCCTCCTCCTGATACTCCACGGGCGTATAGCCGGAGTTCTGTCTCCAGACCCAGGCCTTGCCCGAGGACGGGATGAGATCTTCCTTCGTATAATTATCCTTCTTGGCGTCCTCGACGCTGTAGTAGTGGCGGTCGAAGTTCAGCCACGCGCCCGGACGTCCCGCAAGCGTAGCGCCGTAGGAAAGCTTCGCGGGCTTGAGGTCGGCAAGTGCGCGCTTCGCACCCTCGACCAGTCTTTCGCGCAGATACTCATCGCGGTACTGCACGGCGGTAGGCAGATCGGACTTGAGGTCCGGACCCGAATGCGTGTGCGAGGCGCAGAGGAAGATCCTGTCGTGCGGAAGTCCCGTTGCCTCATTGACGGCATCGCGGTACAGCTCCAGCGGCTCTTTTGCGACGCCGATGATATCCAGAGAGAAATAGACGCAGCGCTCGTCTCCGTTTGCCAGAGCGATCACATTCGCATACAGCGGCAGCTCCACGCGTGCGGACATACGGTACTCCGTCGCGCCGTGACCCGCGAGCGGAACGCTCGCCTTAACAGGGGTAATATTGATTCGGGCAAAACCCGCGTGTAACGTCTTTTCCATATCACAGTCTCCTTTTGCGTTATTTCAGCTCGTTCAGCATCTCGATCAGCTGATCTTCCAGGATCTCGGCAGTGCCGACCTCGTAGCGCATTCTCGATGCCTCATAGGAAAGCGGGTGCGAGTTCTTCGTGGAGAGGTAGGACTGGTAGCCGCAGGAGTAGCCGTTGGCAATGGTCATCGCGAAGGGCGAGTCTTTTTTTATGTGCTGACCCGTGCTGCAGAACGGCTCAAAGGGGATCGTCGCAATGGCGCAGTCGCCGATGCGGATGGCGTTGAGCTCCACATCCCCGGTCATCGGCAGTTTGGACTTCGTAACGATATCGCCGCAGGCATAGACGCTTCCGAGTCCGAACTGTGCACACCACGCGTATGCCGCGGGGGTATGTCCCTCCGCGTGGTAGACCTTCAATGCCTCTTCTGCCTTGGGAACGAGTTCGTCCTTGCTGTGGTCGTAGTTTGCCGCGTGGATACGCTGACGGAACGCAAGCGTGTCCGTCTCGGAGTCTTTCATTTCCTGCGTAAGGATCTTGAACACATCGCCCGCCAGCATCGCGCCAAAGGCGTAGTGGCTCTTGTGCCACGGTCTGAGGCCGACCACCTTCGGCAGCTCGCCCTTGAAGCCCGTTGTAGCGCGGGGCGGATAGGTCAGACCCCAGATTCCCTCTTCCTCGATCTCGGTTTCGGGAACGAGGTTGCCGCAGCAGCCCTGCATAAAGGCGAACTTCACATCGGGCAGCAGTTCCTCCAGTCTGTTGATCGTCGCGCCGGAATAGTCGGAGCTGATCTGCGGACGCTTCGGGCTTCCCGTAAAGGTGGAGTGCGAGGTGAAGTTGAAGAGGACAATATCGTCTGCCGCCTCGCGTGTAAAGCGCAGGATGTGGATGCGGTGATCCGCCTCCTCCTTGTGCTGCACGGCGCAGTAGCCCTCGCCCTTCAAATAGCCGCTCCGCACTTTGCCCACACCCTCGAGCAGGTCTTCGGGCTTGTAGTTGTCCTTTTTGGACTCTTCGACCGCATAGTAATGGCGGTCAAAGGTCAGGCGGCAGCCCGGACGTCCCGCCTCACCCGTTCCGTAGGAGAGCTTCGCAGGCTTGAGATCGGCAAGGGCGCGCCTTGCGGCATCGACCAGCTTGGCGGTCAGGATCTCTTCTGCATACTTGAGCGTATTCGGATGCTTCGAAGCAAGGGTAGGTCCTGCGTGCGTGTGGGTCGCGCAAATGAAGATGCGATCCTTGCGCAGTCCGGTCGCCGCGGAGATCGCCTCGCGGTAGAGGGCGATATATTTCTCCGAAACGCCGAGCAGGTCCACGCAGATGTAAAGGCAGCTCTCCTCGCCGCTTTCCAGAGCGGTGGTGTGCGCGTAAAGCGGATCGACGATTTCATTGGACATCCGCAGTTCATTGGCGCCAAAGCCTCCCATCGGAACGCTCAGCGTCATCGGGCTGATGTCAATGCGGGCAAATCCCGCCTTCAGACCATTGCTCACAATCATCGTCTCCTTAATTAATATTTTCTGTTTTCATTCTACCAACGGGTTATGGAAAAAGCAAGCAAAGCAGGGGCTTTTTTACAAAAAAATCGAGCCGCCGAGCGGCTCGATTCGGGAATTATGTCTCGTCTGCTCCGCAGACGCGGATCTGCTCCGTATGTTCGATCGCACGGGCGATCAGTGCCTCAACATCGAGCGCCGATTCGACCCGCTCCACATCTCTCAGGCGGGGCTTGGTCTTGGGGTGCTTCGGCGTAAAGACGGTGCAGCAGTCCTCGTAAGGAAGCACGGAGGTCTCCATCGTGCCGATCCTGCGGGCAATGCGCACGATCTCTTCCTTGTCCATACCGATCAGCGGATGGAAAATGGGAATATCCACCACCGCGCCGGTCACCGCCATCGCCTGCATCGTCTGGCTCGCCACCTGTCCGAGGTTTTCGCCCGTCACAAGGCATTCACAGCCATGCTCGCGCGCGATCCGCTCGGCGATGCGCATCATCATACGGCGCATAATGATCGTGAAGTATTCCTCCGGACAGTTGTCGCGGATAGCTTCCTGGATCTCCGTAAAGCCGACGATGTCGACCGTCATACGCCCGCAGAAACCGGCAAGGATCTTCGCCAGCGTGAGCACCTTTTCCTTCGCCAGCTCCGAGGTGTACGGATAGGAGAAGAAATGGATGCATTCGATCTCAACACCGCGTTTGGCGATCATATACGCCGCCGCGGGCGAGTCAATGCCGCCTGAGAGCAGCACCGCTCCCCTGCCGCCCACACCCGTGGGCAGACCGCCCGCTCCGGGCTCCGCCGGACCGTGAACATAGGCAGAAAAATCGCGGATCTCCACGTTCACAACATAGGCGGGATTGTGCACATCCACCTCGACCTCGGGGTACGCCTCGGCAAGTCTGCCGCCGATCTCACGGGAGATCTCGATGGAGTTCATACGGAAGGACTTGTCCGAGCGCTTGGTCTCCACCTTGAAGCTCTTCTGCACCGCAAGCTCATCGCCGAGATAATCCTGCACCGCACGGAAGATCGCGTCCATATCCTTTTCCGCAGGACGGCAGCGGCAGCGCGAAGCAATGCCGAAGATCCTGCCGCATGCCTCCCACGCGCCGTCCAGATCGCAGGTGTCGGTCTCCGGCTCAACATAGACCGTGGACTGCACCAGATAAATGTGGAATTCGCCGTAGGGCTTCAGACGGCGGCGGACATTGGACTTGAGTCTGTTTTCAAAGGTGCGTCTGTTCTGACCCTTCAGAACGATCTCGCCCAGTTTCAGCAAAAAGATTTCTTTCATATTCTCACCGATTTTCAAATATTTTGTTCGCCGATGCGGAAGCTGCGGTACTGCACCGCCTCGGCAACGTGCGGAGTTTCGATCTGTTCGCTTCCGGCAAGGTCGGCGATCGTCCGTGCGACGCGCAGAACGCGGTCGTAGCTGCGGGCAGTCATACCGAGACTGTCGAAGGCCTGTTTGAGCAGCGCCTCGGCGGGCGCGTCCAGCATGCAGCATTCGCGGATCGCGCGGGATCCCATCTGTGCGTTGCATCGCACACCTCCCGCAAAGCGCTTCGCCTGCACGGCGCGGGCGGCATCCACGCGAGCCTTGATCGCCGCCGAGGATTCTCCGTCCGCACGGCTCTTGAGCTCCTCGAACGGCACGGCGGGAACTTCCACGATCAGGTCGATGCGGTCAAGGAGCGGTCCCGAAATGCGTCCGAGATACTGATCGACGGACTTCTGTGTGCAGGTGCACCGTCCGGAGGGGTCTCCGTACCAGCCGCATTTGCAGGGGTTCATCGCGCAGACGAGCATAAAGGTGCTCGGATAGGTCAGCGTACCGTTGACGCGGGAGATCGTGACTTTCCCATCCTCCAGCGGCTGACGCAGGGCTTCCAGCACATCACGGCGGAATTCCGGCAGCTCATCGAGAAACAGAACGCCGTGGTGCGCCAGCGAGATCTCGCCGGGCTTCGGCACGGTGCCTCCGCCGGCAAGTCCCGGTGCGGATATCGTGTGATGCGGACTGCGGAAAGGCCGTGAGAGGATCATCGGCTCACTGCCCGAAAGCACCCCCGCAACGGAATGGATCTTCGTCACCTCAAGCGCCTCGTCCCGCTCCATTTCGGGCAGGATCGAAGGCAGCCGTTTCGCCAGCATACTCTTGCCGGAACCGGGCGGTCCGATAAGCAGGATATTGTGCCCGCCCGCCGCGGCGATCTCCATCGCGCGCTTGACGGTCTGCTGTCCCTTGACGTCGCGCATATCCGGCAGCGCAAACGAGGTCGGCTCGGGCTGCCACTGCGGAGACGGGGCAAGGGGCTTTCCGCCTGCAAGATGCGCGATCAGCTCGCGCACATTTTTCACGCCAAAGACCGTGATCCCGTCTGCCAGCGACGCCTCGCGGGCGTTTTCCTCGGGAACGTACAGCTCCTTCACGCCGAGCCGGGCAGCCTCCAGCGCCATCGGCAGCACGCCCGTCACGGGGCGCAGCGCACCTTCAAGGCTCAGTTCCCCGAGGAACGCCTTGTCATCCCCCGGCAGCGGAAAGGGCTTCGGATCGGATGCCGCCAGGATGCACAAAAGGATCGGCAGGTCGTAAATGCTGCCGAATTTCTTCGTATTCGCGGGTGCGAGGTTGAGCGTAATATGCCCCGTCGGAAAGCGGAATCCGCAGTTCTTGACGGCGGCGCGCACACGGTCGCGCGATTCCTTGACCGCAGCGTCGGGAAGTCCGACAACGTCAAAGCCGGGCAGACCGTTCGATATGTAGCACTCAACGGACACCTCAAAGCCGTCGATCCCGGAGATTCCAAGAGACCGCACGTGACTGTACATGGCTTCATCCTCCAATCGAATTCCCGATTATCATACACGATAGCGCGAAAAAAAACAATCCGTTTGCGGGAAAAGAGCACGAAAAAGAAAAAGATACAGAAAAAAGCAGAATTGCTGAGAAATCTCTGTTTACTTTACGATATAAATATGCTATGCTATGGAAAGCTCAAATTGGGTTTTTGCGCGATGCGTAAAAACACGTAACAGGAGGTATATACATGGCAAGAAAGTTCAAGTCGATGGACGGCAACACCGCCGCGGCGCACGTCTCGTACGCGTTCTCCGAGGTCGCTGCCATCTATCCCATCACCCCGTCCAGCCCGATGGCAGACCTGGTCGACCAGTGGTCCGCCAACGGTCTGAAGAACATCTTCGGCACGCGCGTCAAGGTTGTTGAGATGCAGTCCGAGGCCGGCGCTGCCGGCGCGGTGCACGGCTCTCTCGGCGCCGGCGCCATCACCAGCACCTACACCGCTTCCCAGGGTCTGCTGCTGATGATCCCGAACATGTACAAGATCGCCGCCGAACAGCTTCCCAGCGTCTTCCACGTCTCCGCGCGTACCGTCTCCACCCACGCGCTGAACATCTTCGGTGACCACTCCGACGTTATGGCCTGCCGCCAGACCGGTTTCGCCATGCTGTGCGAAGGCAACGTTCAGGAAGTTATGGACCTGTCCCCCGTCGCCCATCTCGCGGCGATCAGCGGCAAGGTTCCGTTCGTGAACTTCTTCGACGGCTTCCGTACCTCCCACGAGATCCAGAAGATCGCCGTGTGGGACTTCGAAGACCTCAAGGATATGTGCGATATGGACGCTGTCGCAGAGTTCCGTAAGCACGCGCTGAACCCCGAGCATCCCGCGATGCGCGGCAGCCACGAGAACGGCGATACTTTCTTCCAGCATCGTGAAGCCTGCAACAAGTACTACGACGCTCTGCCCGCAGTCGTCGAGGATTGCATGAACAAGGTCAATGCCAAGCTCGGCACCGACTACAAGCTCTTCAACTACTACGGCGCTCCCGATGCCGACCGCGTGATCGTTGCCATGGGCTCGATCTGCGACGTCGCTGAGGAAGTCATCGACTACCTGAACGCCCACGGCGAGAAGGTCGGCCTGATCAAGGTCCGCCTGTACCGT
>JAFVWG010000300.1 GCA_017501805.1 Oscillospiraceae bacterium | reverse complement strand
GTTTCCAGATTGAAGAATCTGGCGTCTGCGCGCTTAATGAAGTCGGATACTTCCCGGAAGCCGTCGTACTGTGCAGGAATCCGACGCTGGGGCAGAAAATCGCCTGCTGCCGAAAAAGATAATTTCGCTCTCATTTGTTAAGCCACCTTTCCGTTTGTGTCGCAGGTTGTTTTACTCAAAGCCGGATGTTGGCGAGGGGCATATGCTGCTGGCATCCGTAAATGTCAAAATCTTTGATGCTGCCGCTGATGCATTTTCTCGGGAACGTGATTTTTATGGAATTCACTACACTGTAGGCGATGATCTCGATTTTCGATTCGTCTACTTCGTAGGCACTTGCGATATCGCTCTTTTTCAGATTTTTATGCACATATTCCATATCCTCTTTGTTATGGAAGATCAGATCAAATGTAATAAACAACGGACCGGCGTTTTTGCTTCTTAAAATTTTTGTGTATTCAATTAGTTTTTTCACGATCATATCTCCTCAATGTAAGTCTTGGAAGTTTCGGTAAAATCATCTACCTCAACCAGGTGGAACACAGAAAACTCGTACACTTTTCCGACGTGAATATCCGAGGGGGAGAAGGGGAATGCCAGGTTGCCGGCTGAGCATCTTCTTCCTTCGTAATCACAATGAAGCATTCTGCTGCGTGCCAGCGCGCAAACAGTATCCGCAATCACCTGCGTTTTTCCAACAACGTCGATAATGATCCCGAGTGAATTTTCCTTTCCGCCGTTCATTTTGAAATGGATCTCATAATCATCCGGGCTTAAAGTGTGCCGGGTATTTTCCTTTATAAAGGTCGTTACGGTTTCCAGAATTTCATCTAAATGCTCGATCGTCGTGGTATCAAAGATCGTGGCAGGACAAATGGTGCGATATCCCGAACACTTTACGCCCTCCAGCTTTAAGGTTTTCTTTGCGCCTTCCACGAAAACCGATCCGCTTACGCGGACTGTACGGTCATCAACCTGTTCAAATTTGGAATTCGTAAGGTCACAGATGCCATCCGGCTCAAAAATCAGATACGGATTGGACTGCTCATATAATGTGTGTGCGGCAACACGATCCACCTTGCAGCTTCTGATCGGGTTCGCAGGACGGAGCTCGAAGTAATCTTCATATATGTATGCCTGCATTACATCTGCCGCGCTGACCGGTTCGGAACACATCGCGCCGCATTCCATAATTTTTGCCATATGGAACGCAAGCCCCTTATCATATCCTTCATAAATGCATGGAGATGCATAAATAGCGGTGTCACAGGAGCGACCGCACAAAATGATATCAACCTTTTTCTTCAGCAATTCAATCATCGGTGTGACACCGATCTGGCTGACGATACGCGTGCTGTCCAAAACATCCTGTACAGTAAGCGGAACTTCGTCACTCATATTGTGTACTTTTCCGCTTTGTAATTTTTCGAGGACATACGCATTGGAAACGTCACTGTATACAACGCCTAGTTTGAAGGAGAGTTCTTGTTCTTCGGCAATTTCCAAAATGATTTCACGCAGCCATTTAACGTGTTCGCTGCTTCCTGCGCCGCCGGCACTGCCAATGATGAAAGGCGCTTTGTGCTCCAAAGCCTTGGGAAGGGCCAACGCAAGGTCTCGCTTTACCGCGTCGCGGTTGGTGAATGATTTTCCGCTTCCCAAATAGTACGGACCGGGGTCGGTCGATCCTGCATCGACACCAAGGTAATCGACCTTCTCCGAAAAAGCGATCTCCAACGCCTCTTCGCTGTACCCATAGCCTAAAATACCTGTTAATGCAACAATTTTCATATTTACACCTCTTAGTATTTATTTGACATCTTCATTATAGCATTGTAACAGGGAAAGATATTGCGTTTTTTGCTGTTATTATTGCAATATTTGTTACATGCAAGTATAATTACGGCAGAAAGCATTGCGAGGTGTGCCAATGAACAAGTATCGTTTCCCTATTTTAAAGGATGTAGAAAAAGAGGTTTTTATCCAGTTTTGTGAGAACTCTACGCGGACCGAACAACTGCATACGCATCCTTTTTTACAGATCGTGTTTGTGTTGAGCGGAAAAATGACCCATCAAATCGGCGGAATATCCGCCGATTTGACCGGTGGGGAAATGGCAATTATACCGTCAAACGTTATGCATTCCGTTTCGCTGAATGCCAATACTTCTTATTACGCGCTTTCTTTTTTGTTGTCGTCTTTGGGAGAAATCAACGAATTGAATGAACATATTATTTTATTTCTAAGATCACTTGAAACCAGCGCAATTCCAATATTTCCGAAAACTACGCTTGCGGACAATGATATTCGCTTTATGGAGAGCATCTTTGCACAAATCGATGCTGAGATCGAGAGGAAGGAAACAGGGTATTTCCAAAATGTTACCGCGTATATCATTTTACTCGTGAACCGGTTTATCAGGCGGTATTATAAGCAAACACCATCCGCGCAGGAGGAATTGTATTATACCGGTAAACAGATGGTTTTGAACGCAATTAAATACATAGATGCGCACATTTCCGATCCGTTATCCCTATCCGAAACAGCAAGCATTTTCAATGTGTCGGTCAGCATTTTTTGCCGATATTTTAATCAACTTACGGGAAAAAGCTTTAAGGAGTATCTGAAGTGCAAACGAATCGCCTATGCCAACGAACTGATCAAAAAAGGTTACTCGATTGCTGCAGCTGCTTCGCTTTGCGGCTTTGGCGACTTCAGTACGTTTTCCAGAAGCTATAAACAAGTGATGGGAATCACCCCTTCGGAATACCGAAAGGTTCACAGAGTGGAATAAAATGGCTACAAAAAAGGAACTGCGAAAGCAGTTCCTTTTTTATGCCGTATGTTACTGTCCGAGGGCTCTTTTGAGCCAGACGTAGCCGACGTCGAGCGCGGTGTAGAAGCCGTCTTTTTCGCTCTTTTTCACGATGCGATCCTTTGCGCGCACGTTGGGATCGGTGCGCTGCAGCTCGACAGAGACCTTTGTGGCAAGCTCAAGGTCTTTCTCATTGCGCGTCTCCAGGATCTGGAGCAGAACGATGTACTCATCCGCCATCGAGCCGAGATAGACAAGTTTGTCCTTTCGCATCAGGGGATAGCCCTTATAGGTTAAAATCTTTTCCTCAGCCATGGTGAAACCTCCTGTTGTCTTTGAGCGGCAGAAAGGTGGGGAACTGCGAGGCAGCTCCCCACACAAAGCCGATTAATGGAACAGATAATGCTTAACAAGCTCCTGCAGCAGTTCGTCGCGGTCGATCTTGCAGATCAGACTGCGCGCGCCGTTGTAGTTGGTGATATAGGTCGGATCCTCCGAAAGCAGGTAACCGACGATCTGATTGATCGGGTTGTAGCCCTTTTCGTTGAGGGCAGCATAGACCTCGGAGAGGATCTGCTTCATTTCCGCATTGTTATCCGGCGCGGCTTTGAATTTGATCGTATTGCTTTCCATAGGGAACCTCCCTTCGCTTTGTTAACATCATAATACAAATTTGTGCGTCTGTAAAGTAAAATATGCGCGATCGTGTCAGCGGAGGACAGCGTCCAGTTCCTCTTTCAGTCCCTTCAGGATGTCCTCGGTGACTTCGTCGGTATCCGCGCCGGTCAGCGTGCGGTCCGGTGCGCGGAACTCAAGGCTGAAGGCAACACTCTTTTTGCCTTCCTCGATCGAGGCGCCGCGGTAGATATCGAAGAGGGAGACCTTCTGCAGAAGCGGTCCGCCGTGACGGACGATGCAGTCCTTCAGCTCTCCGACCGTTACCTTTTCAAGGCACACGAGCGCGAGGTCACGCGCGACGGAGGGATAACGCGGGATCGCACGGAAGGTCGGCTCGGGCAGAATGAGCTCCGTCAGCTCGGTGAAGTCCAGCTCCGCCGTATAGGCGGCGCATTCCAGACCGTAGTTCTCCGCAACGAGCGGATGAATCTGACCGATGATGCCGCGCACTTCGCCGCCGATGAGGATCTCGGCGCAGCGTCCGGGGTGATAGCTCGGATTCGTCGTGCAGGCACGGAAGGTCGCTTCCGGCACGCGCAGCTTTCTCAGCAGCGCTTCGACTTCACCCTTGAGGGAGAAGAAATCGACGTCATCGCCGTAGGTGCCGAGCAGGAAGCGCTTCGGCTCTTCGGGCAGGGGGGTGCCGTCCTGCGGGATGTACACGCGGCACATCTCGTAGAGCTTCACATTCGCGTTTTTCAGCGTGTAGTTCCGACCGAGGATCTCCAGCATCGAAGGCAGGGCGATCGTGCGCATCACGGAAGTGTCCTCGCCGAGCGGGTTCTGGATGCGGATGCAGCTGCGGAGCGGAGAATCCTG
>JAFVWG010000040.1 GCA_017501805.1 Oscillospiraceae bacterium | reverse complement strand
TTTCGGCTGGCGCGCATATTTCCGGCATCCCGCTTCCCTGCGGCGCGTGCTGGATCGCCGCGCTCTGTGCGCCCCGGGACGGCACACGCCCGCTTCCCGAGCGTTCGGAACTTTTCGCGTGGTTCGGCATCGCTCTCAGCGCGCTTCTGTGGCAGACAACATCGGGGCTTTACAATATGGTGACGGGGCTTCTGATCCTCACCGTCTCGCAGGCGTTCGGCGGCTCCCGTTTCACCGCCTCCCGCCGATGGCAGAACATAAACGCGCTCCTCTGCGGCGGGATCACCGCCCTGCTGTTTCTTTTGAGCGAGGGGATCTCTCTGCGCGGCGCGATCGCTTTTTTGCTGCAGCTGCTGCTTCTGCCCATCGGCACGACCGCAGCGGTGAAGGCAATGGCGCAGCCGAAGGGACTGCCTCTGTACCTGTGTCTGTTTGCGCTGATCTCCGGTGCGTCCGTGATCCCCCTCCCCGGCGGGATCACAGTCGGTGCGATCCTCGCCGCAGGCGTGGTCTTTTCTCTCTGCGGCACACCGCTGTCGCTTCCGATGGCGGCGCTTGCGGGACTTGCGCTCGACTGGAGCGGCGGCGGGGATGCCTCTGCCGTGACGGCGCTTGCCGCTGCGGGACTTGCCTCCGGAGCTGCCGCACAGCTCACCGAAAGCCGCCCGCTGTGTCTGCTTGCCTTTGCGGGCGGTACGGCGCTCAGCCTCCTGCTCTCGGGGGGCGGCGGCGGTGAACTGTTTCTCACCGCGCTTGCGGGAAGTTTGTTCGCGAGTCTTCTGCCGCCGCTGCCCGTCACGGAAGACGGAGCGCTGCTCCTTGCACAGAAACGGCAGGAGCGTCTGCACTTTGCAGCGGAGGCTCTTTCCCGGCTCGCGGAGGAGCTTCCCGACTGCCCGGTGCAGGAGCCGCGCGCGGAGATCTCCGAGGTCTACGACCGTGCGGCGGCACAGGTCTGTGCGCGCTGTGCGCGTTTTTCCGCCTGCTGGCGGCAGGAGCGCGAACTGACCCACGCCGTCTTTTCCGCCGCCGCACCTGCCATCGAGTCACGCGGCTACTGCGTCCGCGCGGATCTTCCCGAGCCCTTTGTCAGCAGCTGCCGGCACTTTTCCGCGCTTCGCAAGGCGATCAATGCCGAGCTGGACGCAGCCGCGCGGCGGCGGCAGCAGGCAAACCGCAGAAGAGAGCTTCGGCTGGTCCTGCGCGGGCAGTATCGCATCCTCGCGGACTATCTGCGCACGCTTCCGCGCGCCCCACGCGAGTCGGACTGCCGTTTTGAAGCCGCGTCCTACGTCTGCTCCCTGCCGCGCGAAGACGGCTTGTGCGGCGATCTGACGCGCGAGCTGCGCCGCGGTACGCGCTACTATTTTCTGCTTTGCGACGGTATGGGAACGGGGATCGACGCTGCGGCGGACAGCGGACGCGCGGCAGAGCTGCTTTTATCCCTGCTCCGCGCGGAGATGGAGCCGGACGACGCGCTGGAGCTGCTCAACGGCGTGGCGATCCTGCGCGAGGAGGGCGGCTTTTCCACGGTGGACCTGCTCTGCGCTGACCTGCACAGCGGCGATGCCGTCCTCTATAAATGCGGCGGCGCTCCTTCCTATCTGCGCCGCGGCGCGGAACTCAAAAAGATCGGGACAGCCTCCTTTCCGCCCGGCCTTGGCGTCGGAGGAACGCAGCAGGCGCAGCGGATTCGGCTGTCCCTTGGGAGAGGAGAGGTTCTGATCCTGACAAGCGACGGGATCGGCGGAGAGGATGCCGAGCGCCTGTGCCGCAGCGTCGGAGAGGAGACGCTTGCCGGACTTGCAGGGCAGCTTGCCGCTTCAGGATCGAGAGAGGAGGCGGATGACCGCACGGCTGCGGTCGTCCGACTTTCCCCCATTCGATGAGCGCGAACCGTTTCGTGCTCATCCGAACCACTGACAGATTACCACATTTTGTGGGTGAATTTTGTCGAAATACAAGATGTGGGAAATATTTCCCGCGCGAAGAAAGAAAAACCGTGTCTGTTTTTCGCAAGCAGACACGGTTTTTGCAGCAATATAAGGTGCGTCACCCGACAAGCGGACGGTCGATACAGGGGCGGAAGTCATCCTTCGCCTCCGCACGGACGCAGAGCGCGTTTTCCAGAAACGCGATGGGGCAGAGCACGCCGTCAAGCAGAATGCTGTCGGCAAGCACGGCGCTGTTGCCGTGATCCGCACGTGCGTCGTCGCAGATCTGCCGCAGCTGCGTCAGGGAGCTCAGCCCGCCGAAGCATACGCCGGAATCGGCGCGGAAGAGCGGTTCCGGGTCCAGATCGGGCGTGAGGCGGATCTGTCCGAGGTAGAGATCGAAGCTTCCCGCCTTCAGCGCGGCAAGAAACTCCTTTTGCGGAAGTGCGTTGACCGTCACGAGCAGACCGCAGGCCGTCAGCTCGTCCGCAATGCGGTTTACAAGCGTACGGCGGCGGGAATTGTCCGCATTGTACACAAAGGTGATCTCCGTTCCCGGCTCTACCGCGTTTTTCAGCCGTGCGGGGTCATAGGAGACCGCCTCCGCCGCATCCTTCACATACCACGGCGAACCGGGCGGTGCCAGGAGCGGCGTCGCCGCGGCAAAGCCGCCGAGCTCCTCCGATACGATCGTCCCGCGGTCGATCGCGTAGCTGACCGCGCTGCGGACACTGCCGGAGGAAAAGACCTCCGAACGGAGGTTAAAGCCGAGATACAGCAGTTCCGTCGTCGGCACGCTCCAGATGTTCGGCGCCTCCTGCAGGACAGGCGGTGCGCTGCCGTTCGGATCGCCGATAATGAGGCTGACGCCTCCCGAGCGGAAGCCGGAGCGCAGTCCTTCGCTGCTCTCGATCGGGATGAGCAGAATGTTCTCCGCCGCGAGGGGAGATTCTTTTCCCTCTCTTCGCCGCAGCGCGGCATCGCCCTCCAAAACATACGGACCGGAGCCGATCGGCTGCACGGCTTCGCCCATCTCGCGGACGATCGGGATGTCGAGCAGCAGCGGCAGACACGCATACGCCGTGTCGGTCGTCAGCACGACCGTCTGTCCGTCGGTCGCACGCACATCGGTCACGTGCCGCAGCCGACTTCCGTAGATCGGGCTCTGCGCGGCGCGTCGCAGACTTGCGGCAGCATCGTCGGCGGTAAGGGCGCTCCCGTCGGAGAAGCTCTCTCCCGCGCGCAGCCGCACCGTCGTCGTCCGTCCGTCCTCGGAAACAGTCCAATCCTCTGCCAGAACAGACTCCGCGGCAAACTGTGCGTTCACACGGAACAGCGGCTCATATAAAAGGGACAGGATCAGTCGGTTTGCGCTGCTCATACAGGCGTAGGGATCCAGCCCGGCGTCCCGCTCCAGTGCAAGACCGACCTGTCCCTCCGTCCGTACCGGTTCCGCCGCGGCAGTCTCCTCGGTCGGCGGTGTCTCGGGAGGCGTCCCGCATCCGCAGAGGCCGAGCGTGAGCAGCGCGGCAAGCAGCAGCGCCAAGATCCGCATCAGGCTTCCCCCCGACCAAACTGGCTGTTCAGATCCTTGTCCATACAGCAGCTCTTGTATTTCTTCCCCGAGCCGCAGGGGCAGGGGTCGTTCCGTCCCACTTTGACCTTTTTGACGACGGGTCTTTTCTTCACGGTCTCGTCTCCGCCGCCCGTTCCGGTGATCTTCGCCACCTGCTGACGCTTGATCTCCTCATCCTTCCGAAGCTGGATCAGGAACAGCCGCCGCACGGTCTCCGCACGGATCGCTTCCGTCATCGCCTCGAACATCTCGTAGCCTTCCTTTTTGTAGACCACAACGGGATCGGTCTGACCGAAAGCACGCAGTCCGATGCCCTGTCGCAGCTCTGCCATCGCGTCGATATGATCCATCCAGTATTCGTCGACCACGCGGAGCATCACGACCCGTTCGAGCTCGCGCATAACGGGCTCGGTCAGCGCCTTCGTCTTGTTTTCGTAGGTCTCCGTGCAGAGCGCGAGCAGCTTTTCGTTCAGCTCTTCGCGCGTCATCGTTTCGAGCTCTTCATCGCTCAGGCGAAGGGCATACTTTTCAAAATACACGCCCTCAAACTGACGGAGCAGAGCGCCGTAGCTCTCGCGGGTGAGCACGCCCGCCTCGCTGAAGGCCTCGGTCACCGCGTCGGACACCACGCCCTCCAGCATCGCGCGGATGCTTTCGGTAAGGTCTTCGCCGTCGAGCACCTTGTATCTCTGTTCGTAGATGACCGTTCTCTGGAGGTTCATCACGTCGTCGTATTCCAGCGTGCTCTTTCTCGCCTGGAAGTTGCGTCCTTCGACCATCTTCTGGGCGTTTTCGATCGCGCCGGAGAGGATCTTCGCATCAATGGGCGTGTCCTCGTCAAGTCCGAGCGTCTCCATCATACTCATAATGCGCTCCGATCCGAACAGACGCATCACATCGTCCTCCAGACTCAGATAGAAGCGGGTCTCGCCGGGGTCGCCCTGTCGTCCGGAACGTCCGCGGAGCTGATTGTCGATCCGTCGGGACTCGTGCCGCTCCGTACCGATGATGAACAGACCGCCGGCAGCGCGTACGCGCTCGGATTCCGCACGGATGAGCTCCTTGTGGCGTTTGACGGCGTCCTGATATGCCTGCCGTGCGGCAAGGATCTCTTCATCCTGCGTCTCGGCGAAGGAGTCCGCCTCTGCAAGCAGCTCCTCTTCCATACCTTTTTTGCGCAGCTCGTCCTTCGCAAGATACTCCGCGTTGCCGCCGAGCATAATATCCGTGCCGCGTCCCGCCATATTGGTGGCGATGGTCACCGCGCCGAACTTACCGGCCTGCGCGACGATCTCGGCTTCCTTTTCGTGGTGCTTGGCGTTGAGCACGTTGTGCGCGATGCCCTCTTTTTTGAGCATCTTCGACAGCAGCTCGGACTTCTCGATGGAGATCGTACCGACCAGCACGGGCTGTCCGCGGTCGTGGCACTCGGCGATCTGACGGATGACGGCGCGGAATTTGCCCGCCTCGGTCTTGTAGACGCAGTCGGGATCGTCCTTACGGATGACCGGCAGATTCGTGGGGATCTCCACAACGTCCAGGCTGTACGTGCCGTTGAACTCCGCCTCTTCGGTCAGCGCGGTGCCGGTCATGCCGGAGAGCTTGTCGTACAGGCGGAAGAAATTCTGGAAGGTGATCGTGGCAAGCGTCTTGTTTTCGTTTGCGACTTCGACGCCTTCCTTTGCCTCGATCGCCTGATGCAGTCCTTCGTTATAGCGCCGTCCGTACATAAGGCGGCCGGTGAATTCATCGACGATGATGACCTGTCCGTCCTTAACGACATAGTCCACGTCGCGCTTCATCACGCCTCTCGCGCGGAGCGCCTGATTGATGTGATGGGCAAGGGTGGTGTTCTCCGCGTCGGCAAGGTTCTCCACCTGGAAGAACTCCTCCGCCTTGCGGATACCCGATGCGGTCAGCGTGGCAGAGCGGGTCTTTTCCACCACGAGATAGTCGCAGTCATAGTCGTCCTGCTCCTGCTTTTCGTCCGCGGAGGCAAGCACCATCTTTCTCAGCCGCGAGGCAAACAGATCCGCCATCTCATAGAGCTTGGTCGAGGTCTCGCCCTGACCGGAGATGATCAGCGGCGTACGCGCCTCGTCAATGAGGATGGAGTCGACCTCGTCCACGATGGCAAACGCGTGCTCACGCTGCACCATCGTTTCTCTGTAAAGCGCCATATTGTCGCGCAGATAGTCAAAGCCCAATTCGTTATTCGTGCAGTAGGTGATGTCCGCCTCATAGGCTGCCTTGCGCTCCTCCGGCGACAGATCGTGGATGATGAGACCCACCTTCAGTCCGAGGAAGCGGTAGACCTTGCCCATCCATTCCGAGTCACGCTTGGCGAGGTAGTCGTTCACCGTGACGATGTGCACGCCTCTGCCCGTGAGCGCGTTGAGGTAGGCGGGCAGGATCGCGACAAGCGTCTTGCCTTCGCCGGTCTTCATCTCGGCGATGCGTCCCTGATGGAGCACGATGCCGCCGATGAGCTGCACCGGGTACGGGCGCATACCGAGCACACGGTCGGCAGCCTCCCGTGCGGCGGCAAAAGCCTCCGGCAGGATGGAGTCGAGCGTCTGTCCCTGCGCAAGTCTGTCTTTGAACTCCTGCGTCTTGGCGCGGAGCGCCTCGTCGTCAAGCGCCTTGTATGTGTCCTCCAGCGCGAGGATCTTGTTCACGGTGGGCATGATCTTCTTGACCTCATGCTCCGACCGTGTTCCGAACAGCTTTGTAAAAAGTCCCATATCGTTATCTCCTGTGTGAATCGGATTCGCTTTTTTGTAATCCTGACCATTATATCACAGTTTCGGCAGGAAGAAAAGCAAAAAAGCGCGGTGCGGCATCCGCTTTTGTCTCATTGTGCCTCCGCGCGGTATTCGCGCGGCGAGACGCCCATGATCTTTTTGAAATTGCGGTAGAAGGTGGAAAAGGTGCGGTAGCCGCACAGATCGGAAACGACGGACACCGACCGTCCCTCCCGAAGCCATTCCGCCGCCTTTTTGACGCGGCAGGCGTTCAGATAGCCGTTGAAGGTCTGCCCCGTGAGCGCACGGAAGCGGGCGCAGAAGTCCGTCCGCGACATCGCGGAGCGGCGGCAGATCTCCTCCAGCGATATAGGCTCGGAGAAATTGCTTTCCACATACTGCACGCAGTGCATAACGAAGCGGTTCCCGCCCTCCAGTCGATCCGGCATCGCCTCCCGCTCCTTCTCGAAGCAGGCGCGGGCAAGCAGCGTGACCACAAGCGCGGTGTAGGCGCGGATCGTCTCGGCATAGCCGAGCGGTTTTTTCTCAAATTCCTGCAGCGTGTGCGCGAACAGCTCCTCCGCGTGGAACGCCTCCTCGGGCGGCAGCGAGATCCTCGCGCGGACGGCAGCGTTCTCGTCCCCGTTCTGCAGACCGTTCAGAAAGTCCTTCGCGAGGCGGAATTGCTCGCCAAAGGCGCTGAACAGCTCCGGCATAAAAGAGAGCGAGTAGAAGACCGCATCCGGGCTTCTCTCAATGTGATGCGGCGTGCCGGGCGGAACGATCGTCATATCGCCGTGCGTGAGCCGTGCGGCGCTTTCCCCCACAAAATGCGTGAGGCTGCCGTGCAGCATAAAGTAGATCTGAAAATAGGCGTGCGTGTGCGGCGTTTGCGCCGCTCCGCCGCTGTCCACCAGATGGATGTGAAAGTCCTTTGTGGAATTGCTGTAATACGAAAGAACAAAGTTGCGAATGTCCATATCTCCGCCCCCTTACCCCGACCATACACCCATTTTTTACAAAATGCAAGAAAAAAAGTACAAAACGCAATCATTGTGCCGCCGCGCCTTGCTACAATGAGGATGATATATACTGCAAGGAGGTTTTGGCATGAAGATCGTATCCCTTTGCGGTCTGCTCGGCTACGGCTACAGCGAGGAATCGCTGGAGGCGGCCTTTGCCGAGAAGGTCGACTACGTCGGCGTTGACGCCGGCTCCACCGATCCCGGACCGTATTATCTGGGAAGCGGAAAATCCTTTACCGACAGAGGCGCCGTCAAGCGCGACCTCTCGCTCGCGCTTCCCAAGGCGCTGGCGCAGAAAGCACCCTTTATCATCGGCACGGCGGGCGGAGCAGGCTCGCGTGCACACACGGACTGGCTTTTGGACATCCTGCGCGAGATCGCTTCGGAGCAGAAGCTCTCCTTCCGTATGGGTGTGATCTACAGCGATGTGGACCGTGACTATGTCCTGCAGAAGCTCCACGAGGGCAAGATCATCCCGATGAGCGAGACCTTCCCGCTGACGGAAGAGGCTGTAAATGCCTCCACACGCATCGTCAGCCAGATCGGCGTCGCCCCCTTCCTCCGTCTTCTGGACGAGGGCGTGGATGTCATCGTCTCCGGACGTGCCTGCGACACCGCAATCTACGCCGCTCCCTGCATCCACGAGGGCTACCCGGAGGGTCTGGCGTTCCACATGGCAAAAATTATGGAATGCGGCGCTATGTGCTGTGAGCCCGTTGCGGCAGCGGATGTTATGCAGGGCTATATGTACAAGGATCACTTTGAGCTGGAGCCCGCAAGCCCCAACCGCAAATGCCTCGCGGCGCGTGCCGCGGCGCACACGATGTACGAGCAGGGCAACCCCTATCTGATCTTCGAGCCGGACGGCGTGATCGACCTGAAGAACGCCTCCTTCGAGCAGATGACGGAGCGCCGCGTGCGTATCTCCGGCGCGGAATTCCGTCCCGCGGAGCAGAAAACGCTCAAGCTCGAGGGCGTGCGGAAGGCCGGCTGCCGCACGATCTGCGTCGGCGGCATCAACGACCCGCTCACCATCAGCCGTTTCCCCGAGATCGAAAAGACCGTGCAGGACTTCGTCCGCAAAAACGCAAAGCTCGATCCCTCCGACTTCAGTCTTCGCTTCCGCACCTACGGCGGACCGGAGTCGAGCTTCGGCGTTGTCATCGACGCCGTCGGTGCGACACAGGAGATCGCGGACACGATCTGCTCGCTGGCGCGTTCGCGCCTGCTGCATTGCGACTACGACGGCAGAAAATCCAGCGCGGGCAATGTTGCCTTCCCCTTCTCTCCGTCGGATGTCCACGTGGGCGACGTGTTCACCTTCAGTATCTACCATCTGGCGGTCGTCGACGATCTTGCCGAAACCGCCGTCAGCCATATCGAGGAGGTGCGGTCATGAAGCTGTTCGATCTCGCAAAGATCATCCGCAGCAAGAACGCAGGTCCCCTGTACATCACCTTCGACCTGATGTTCGACAGCAGAGAGAATATGGAAAAGGTCGTCAGCGCTCTCACGAAGGAGCAGATCTCCGCCGCCTATGACGTGCCGGTGGAGCAGATCGACATCATCCCCTACGACTGTGTCGATTCCGTCAAGATCACCTTCCCCCGCAGGCACGTCAGCGCCAGTCTGGAGGACGACGACGTTTACGGCTGCCAGCAGCATATGCCGCTGGCGCAGATCGAACTGGCGTAAGGAGGCATCCGAATGATCCCGATAGAAGTATACGAAAACGCATTGTTTGATACCATCCGCCGCGGCGCGACCGAGCTTTCCCCCGACGTCAAGGCGGCGTTCGTCAGCGCGATCGAGCGCGAAAGCAGCGCCGACGCAAAGACGGGTCTCGAGGCAACGCTCCGCAGTATGGAGCTTTCCGCAGAGCGCGGCAATCCGCTCTGCGTCGACACCGGCTGGCCGATCTTCTATTTCAAGGTCGGAAACAGCTGTGAGCTGGAAGGCGGCTTTGTCGAGTTGGAAAATGCGGCCCGCCGCGCCGTTGAAAAGGCCACGAAGTGCGGCTATCTCCGCGCAACGATGAAGCACCCGCTCACGGGCTACGACCCCGGCAACAACATCGGTATGAACATCCCCGACTTCACCTATCAGTTCGTGGACGGCGATGCGATCGAGATGTCCTACGCCGCAAAGGGCGGCGGCAGTGAATGCTTCGGCGGAACGCGCCACCGCATCGTTGCCTTTGCCGACGGCATCCAGGGCATCGAAAAATTCGTCCTCGACAGCTTTGTCGCCTCCGCGCGCGCAGGCGCGGTCTGCCCGCCCTCCGTTCTGGGCATCGGCATCGGCGGCACCGCCAACGTGGCAGCCAACCTCGCCAAGGAAGCCGCCTGCCTCCGCACGGTCGGCTCGCGCCATCCCGATCCGATGTTCGCGAAGATCGAGGAAGATCTCTATGAGGCGATCAACAGCCTCGGCTGCGGCATTCTCGGCGGCGGCGGCAGCACCTCGGTGCTCGGTGTCAATGTGGAATACGCCTACACGCACATCGCGGGCATCGCCTGCGCGACGAGCACGAACTGCATGGTGGCACGCCGTGCCTCCACGCGGATCGAAGCGGACAGCAGCGTTCACAAAATGGTCAGCCCGAACTGGTTCGGCGACCGATAAGGAGGGATCGTTATGGCGGAATATCATCTGACAGGCCCGCTGAGCGAAGCGGACGTACGGCAGCTCAGGATCGGCGATACGGTCTACCTGAGCGGCGAGGTCTTCACCTGCCGCTCCCGGCTGCAGAAATACATCTTCGACGAGAACCACACGCTGCCCTTCTCCACCGAGAATCGCAACATTCTGATCCACAACGGACCCATCATCATCCGCGAAAACGGCGCATGGAGTCTCAAGTCCTTTATGCCCACCTCTTCCATCCGCTTTGAAAAGTGGGGCGCGAAGAGCGTGGAAAACTGGGGACTGCGTATGATCGTCGGCAAGACGACGATGGGCGCGGAAACCGCGGCGATGATGCGTGAAAAGGGCTGCGTGCACGTTTCCCCGCGCTCCGTCAGCCCGAACCTCTGGATCGACTCCATCGAGGTGCAGGACGTGCATCTGTTCGATGAGCTGGGCAGTATCGAGGCTGCGTGGTTCTTCAAGGTGCACGAGCTCGGTCCTTTCCTGGTCGACATCGACAGCACGGGCGCAAACTTCTTTGACCGTCTGGACGGCGAAATTGCCGCCAATAAAGAAGCCGCGCTCCGTAAGCTGGGCATCGGCGAAGACTTCAGCTTCACCAAACTCTATTGATCGCACAAAAAGCGTGCTTCCCTCCGGAAGCACGCTTTTCTTTTTCCTTTCAGCCATGTCCCAAGGCTCCCTTGTGTAAAGGGTAAGCGAAGCGCAGTCGCGGTAGTGAATGATATGCCGGTGGCATATCAGAGCCGCGACCGGATTGCCCGCAGGCAATTCCGCCGCAGGCGGTGAGGGATTGTCCATCCGATTCCGCCGCAAAGCGGCAACAAGAAAAAACCTTCCCCTTTGGGGAAGGTGGCGCGAAGCGCCGGAAGAGGTCTCCCGCCCGCAGGCGTATCCAATCCCCGCCGCCTCGCGGCACACCACAATGATTCATTCTTCATTTTTCAGCCTTCAGTATTCATTCTATCAAAACAAGGGCGCGCTTCCTTCGGAAGCACACCCTTGTTTTTCCTATATCAGACGCTGCGCAGCATCCGGATGATCTTCGCGATCTGCGCGCGGGTCAGAAGACCGTTCGGTTCGAAGGTCTTCGCGGTCATGCCGCTGATCACCCCCGCCTTATTGAGCGCGAGCACCGCCGCATCCTCCGTGTCGGTAAAGGGATTCTTCTTCGGCTGATCCGTAAGTCCCTTCGCCTTCGCCGCGATGCGGCAAAGCGCGAGCCGCGTGATCGCAGCGTCCGGATTCACATCCTCCGTCAGCCAGAGCTTGCTCTTCGCAAGCGTCATCCAGCCGCTCGCCCAGTGTGCGCCGCTCTTTTGCGGCTCTTTCTCACCGACCGCCAGACCGATCAGCTTCAGCGCCTGACCATAGGTCAGCGTGCCGTTCGGCACGAAGGTCGTTTCGGTCATTCCCGCAACCGTTCCGTCGGCGGCAAGCTCCGTCACATAGCGATAGAACCAGTCGCTTTCCTTCACGTCCGTAAAGGGCTGCGCCCCCTCCGTTCCTGTCGCGCGGAATTCGAAATCTGCATTTGCGTCCACCGCAAAGTAGACATACTGACTGTCCCGTCCGAGGTAGCGTACGCCCTTGGCGTCGCTTCCCGCATTGTCGCGGAAGACCGTCGTGCCGCCGACCGTGATCTGCGTGTCTGTCAGTCCCGGACGCGGCACCGCCACAGTCGCGGCTGCAGAGGCATTCACGCGCAGCACATATCCGTTTTCGCGCCGCAGGGTCACCGCAACAGTCGTGTCCGTTCCGGGAACACGCGCTTCTCCGCGGATCTCATCGACATCCTTCGGCAGGAAGGGCGTCACGCAAGCCGCACCGCCCTCACCGCGATCGATCCCGAGGAAGGTTGACAGCATAAACGCCGCCGGGTAGCCGCTCCACGCGTGGGAATGTGAGCTTTGATGTGCCGGCGTCAGTCCCTCCCACACGGTCTCGTGCCCTTTGAGCATCTGCCCCCAGGAATCCAGCGCCCGATCATAGATCGCCTGTTTCTGCTCGCGGTTTCCGTAGGTCGCCAGCGCGCGGAACACTTCATAGGTCAGCACAACGCTGGTGTCCTTGACGGTCGTTTTGGTAAGCTGCTCCAGCTGCGCATCGCGATGCTCCGGGAGCGCAACGCCCACGTTGATCGCCATCGCCGTCGCGCCGGGGTTCGTCTCCGACGTGCCGGTGTGCTTTTTGTAGGCATGGGTCTTCTTGTCGAGCAGCTTGGCGTTGATATTCTCCCGCAGCGTCGCCGCCTTTTCCTTCCATGCGGCGGCATCCTCCGCCTTTCCGAGCTGCGCCGCGATGCGGCTAAGCTTGTTCATCGAATCGTACAAAAGGAGGTTTACAACCGTCAGCGGTAATCCGTCGCCGGGGTTGTCTTCGATGGGTTTTTCGGGGTGATCGCTGATGTTTCTCGCGTTGCTCTCATCCGGGAGCAGTCCGCGGGACATCATCCCCATGTGGAACTTCACATTGCGGACCGCGGCATCGTAGAACTCCGCAGCGCCCGCAAGATCCCCTGTCAGCTCGATATACCGCGTGAGGATGTCCGTGTAGCGCAGATCCCACTCGGGGATCGACGCATATTTTTTATACTGCTCGGTCGGCGCGGTGTAGAGGAAGCGACCGCTCTCAAGCTGCGTGGCAGAGAAGTCCAGGAGCGTCTTTTTCATCAGCTCCGTACTTCCCGTAAACGCGGC
>JAFVWG010000299.1 GCA_017501805.1 Oscillospiraceae bacterium | reverse complement strand
CTCCGCCGTCTGGACGAAACCAAGGAGCTGGAGGCGGACATCGCCGATCTGGAAGACACGCTCGCCAAAGACAAGCGCGTCAAGGACCTCATCATCGCAGAGCTGCGCGAGGCGGCGAAAAGATACGGACAGGACCGCAAGACCACGCTGGTCTTCGAGCACGAGGTGCAGCAGGAGACGGTCGAGGACGAAACGCCCGACTACCCTGTCACGGTCTTTGTCTCCAAGGGCGGCTATTTCAAGAAGATCACGCCGCAGTCGCTCCGAATGAGCGGCGAGCAGAAATTCAAAGAGGGCGACTCTCTCGCCTGGAGCCGCGAGACGACCAACCGCGCGGAGATCCTGATCTTCACCGACCGTTGCCAGGTCTATAAAGCGCGCTGTGCCGAGCTGGAGGACAGCAAGGCGTCGCTCCTCGGCGATTATCTTCCCACGAAGTTCCAGATGGACGAGGGCGAGAACGTGCTCAGCGTCTGTATGGCGGACGACTACCGCGGCAGTCTGCTCTTCGTCTTTGAGGACGGCAAGGTCGCCAAGGTGCTCGCCTCCGAATACGCCACAAAATCCAACCGCCGCCGACTCACCGGCGCGTACAGCGACAAGAGCCCCGTCGCCGCGGTCATCCCGCTGCCGGACGGAGATAAGCAAGTCGTCCTCTTCACGAAGGAAGGCCGTGCGCTGATCTTTTCCTCCGCACAGCTCACCGCCAAGACCACGCGCACCACGCAGGGTGTCCGTGTGCTCACGCTCAAGAAAAAAGACGCCGTCGCCCGCGCCTGTCTGCTGGAAGAAGCGGCGATCGTCAACGAGAGCCGCTATCGTGTACGCACGCTCCCCGGAGCGGGCGCACTGCTCAAAGAAGAGGACAGCGAAGAAAAACAGATCGCGATGGAACTGTAATTTCGCAAAAAGGAGCTTGACAAACCGCGAGGATCTGCTATAATACACCTGCAAACGCGGGTGTAGCTCATCTGGTAGAGCGCCACCTTGCCAAGGTGGAGGTAGCGAGTTCGAGCCTCGTCACCCGCTCCAGCAAAAGGCACTTGCTTTTGGCAAGTGCCTTTTCTCATATCTTTTCTACTCTACGATCATCATCGAGGTACCGTTATGTTAGAACTGAAAAACGTCTCCTTCTGCGTGGATACGGAAGGACAGGATAAAGAGATCATCCGCGACCTCAGCATGACCGTTCCGGACGGCAAGCTGGTCGTGATCACCGGCCCGAACGGCGGCGGCAAATCCACGCTGGCGCGTCTGATCGCAGGCATTATCAAACCCACGGAGGGCTCCGTGCTTTTTAACGGCGAGGATATCACCGAACTTGGGATCACAGAGCGTGCACAGCGCGGGATCAGCTTTGCTTTCCAGCAGCCGGTGCGCTTCAAGGGCATCCGTGTGCAGGACCTGATCCGCATCGCCTCGGGCAAGCAGATCTCCATCGCAAAGGCGTGTGAATATCTCTCCGCCGTCGGTCTGTGCGCACGGGATTATATCGACCGCGAGATCAACTCCAGCCTCTCCGGCGGCGAGCTCAAGCGCATCGAGATCGCCACGGTGCTTGCGCGCAATACCGCGCTTTCGGTCTTTGACGAGCCGGAGGCGGGCATCGACCTCTGGAGCTTCCAGAATCTCATCGAGGTCTTCCGCCGGATGCGTGCCACGATCGAGGGCGGCTCGATCCTCATCATCTCGCATCAGGAGCGCATTCTGAACATCGCCGACGAGATCGTCGTCCTGCGGGACGGCACGGTCGGACAGCAGGGCCCGCGTGAGGAGATCCTCCCCGGTCTGCTCGGTACCTCCGCGGCGGTGAACGAGTGCCGTATGCTTACGAAAGAGGAGGGCTGACCTATGCCGAAGCTGAACGAGATCCAGATGCGGCTTCTGCGCGAAGTCGCCGATCTGCACGAAGTGCCGGAAGGCGCATACAACATCCGCTCCGACAGCGAGGCAGCGGGACGCCGCTCCACGGCGAACATCGAGATCATCTCCAAGACCGATGTCTGCGGCATCGACGTGCACATCAAGCCCGGCACAAAGAACGAAAGCGTGCATATCCCCGTGGTGATGACGCAGAGCGGGCTGAAGGAACTGGTCTATAACGATTTCTATATCGGCGAGGATTCCGACGTCGTCATCGTGGCGGGCTGCGGCATCGACAACTGCGGCACGCAGGACTCCGAGCACGACGGCGTCCACCGCTTCTTCGTCGGCAAAAACGCAAAGCTCAAATATGTGGAAAAGCACTACGGCTCCGGCAGCGGCAGCGGCAAGCGCATTATGAATCCCGGCACCGAGGTCTATCAGGAAGAGGGCAGCTCCGTCGAAATGGAGATGGTGCAGATCAAGGGCGTGGACGACACCGACCGCACCACCACCGCCGAGCTTGCGGCAAACGCGAAGCTGATCGTGCGTGAGCGCCTGATGACGCACGGCGAGCAGAACGCCGTCAGCACCTACACCGTCACCCTGAACGGCGAGGGCGCGAGCGCGGACATCGTCTCCCGCTCCGTGGCGCGGGACCGCTCCTATCAGAGATTCGACGCGAAGATCGTCGGCAACGCTCCCTGCCAGGGACACACGGAGTGTGACTCCATCATTATGGATGAAGGACGCATTCTCGCCGTTCCCGCTCTGGAGGCAAACGATCTGGACGCACAGCTCGTGCACGAGGCGGCGATCGGCAAGATCGCGGGCGATCAGCTCATCAAGCTGATGACGCTGGGACTCACCGAGGCGGAGGCCGAGGAGCAGATCATCAACGGATTTTTGCAGTAATAAAATTGCGGGACTTCCGATCGGAAGTCCCGCTTTTTTGTATGATATTAAGAAATATCCGCCATATCCAGATACTTGTATCCGTTTTCCGCGATATGCTCTTTTCTGCCGGCGAGGTTGTCGCCGAGCAGCAGATCAAAGACCTCTGCGGTACGGGCGGCATCCTCCGGCATGACCTTGATCAGCCGCCGTGTATCGGGACTCATCGTGGTCAGCGCCATCATCCCCGGATCGTTTTCGCCAAGACCCTTCGAGCGGCTCAGCGTATACTTCTTTCCTTCAAGCTCCTTGAGGATCGAATTCTTCTCCGCATCGGAGTAGGCGAACCATGTGCTGTCCTTCGTATGGATCTCGTACAGCGGCGACTCCGCAATATAAACGAAGCCCTTTTCGATGAGCGTCGGCGTCAGACGGTAGAGCATCGCCAAAATCAGCGTGCGGATCTGGAAGCCGTCCACGTCGGCGTCGGTGCAGATGATGATCTTGTTCCAGCGCAGATTGTTCAGATCGAAGACGGACAGATCCTTGTTTTTCTTTCCGCCCAGCTCCACGCCGCAGCCCAGCACCTTGATGAGGTCGGTGATGATCTCACTGCGGAAAATACGCGAGTAGTCCGCCTTGAGGCAGTTGAGGATCTTGCCGCGCACGGGCATGATCCCCTGGAATTCCGCGTCGCGCGAGAGCTTGACCGCGCCCATGGCGCTGTCGCCCTCAACGATATACAGCTCACGCTGGCCCACGTCACGACTGCGGCAGTCCACAAATTTCTGCACCCGGTTGGCAATATCCAAATTGCCGGAGAGCTTCTTCTTCACGGTGATGCGGGCACGCTCCGCCGTCTCACGGCTGCGCTTATTGACCAGCACCTGGTCTGCGATCTTGTCTGCCTCGGGCTTATTCTCAATGAAATAGACCTGTAGCCGTTCCCGGAAAAATTCCGTCATGGCCTCCTGAACAAACTTATTGTTAATGGACTTCTTGGTCTGGTTTTCGTAGGAGGCCTGGGTGGAGAAGCAGTTGGTCACCAGTACCAGGCAGTCGGAAACGTCCTGGAAGGTGATCTTGTCCTCGTTCTTCATATATTTGCCCGTTTGCTTCAGGTAGTTATCGATGGCATATACAAAAGCATTGCGCACTGCCTTGTCGGGAGAGCCGCCATGCTCCAGCCAGGAGGAATTGTGGTAGTACTCCAGACGGCTCACATTCCGGGAGAAGCAGACAGCGGCAGAGATCTTCAGCTTATAATCCGCCTTATCCGCACGGTCACGACCCTTGCGGTCAGCCTCCCAGAACTGGGGCATGGTAAAGGAATTGCCCTCTGTCAGCTCGTTAATATAGTCCAGAATGCCGTTTTGATAGCAGAACTCCGTGGTCT
>JAFVWG010000298.1 GCA_017501805.1 Oscillospiraceae bacterium | reverse complement strand
CAAACGACGGAAGAGGGCTGCAGCCCGCAGGCGGTATTCAAATCCGTTCTGCAATGCGGAACACAACCATTCCTCATTTTCTCCTCGGCAGTTCATCCGCTACCGTCCGAAAAAGCTCCTGCAGAAATCCCCTGCGGTCGACCTCGTCCACAAGCAGCATCGGTTTTGCTCCCGGATACGGCAGTTCCTCCCTCGCCTGCGGCAGAAGCGCTCTCGCGCCCGCAGAGGGCTTGATCAGCAGCCGGTCATCGTAGACCCCTCCCACGACTTTTCCTTCATAATAGAGCACGTACTCGCCCATCATAGCGCGATAAGTCAACTCCGGAGAATCGGTCTGCTCAAGGATAAAATCCAAATACGCTTTTGCGGATGCCATAAGAATACCCCCGAATAGAAAAAGCGAAACGCCGAAGCGTTTCGCTTTTTGATGTAGTGGATTAGCCCTTGAGGGAGCCGATCATAACGCCCTTCGCAAAGTGCTTCTGGATGAAGGGATAGATCGTCAGGATAGGCACCGTGGAGACAACGATCAGTGCGTAGCGCATGGTTTCGCTGGCGCTCTGCACCGCGGACTGTGCCTCGGAGCCGGAGATCTGCGTCAGGTCCGTGTTGGTCGAGGCGATCAGGATGGTACGCAGGATGATCTGCAGCGGGAACTTGTTCTCGTCACGGATATACAGCATAGCGTTGAAGTATGCATTCCAGTGTCCGACCGCGTAGTAGAGGATCAGAACGGAAATAACAGCCTTCGACAGCGGGAGGACGATCTGCAGCAGATAACGGATATCGGAGCAGCCGTCGAGAACAGCAGCTTCCAGCAGGTCGCCGGGGATGCTGTTGCGGAAGAAGGTACGCATGATGATCATATTGTGGACGGTCAGAGCGCCCGGGACGATCAGAGCCGCGCGGGTGTTGATAAGACCGAGGTTAACCATCTGCAGGTATCTCGGGATCATACCGCCGTTCAGGAACATCGTGATCGTGAAGAGCGTCATGCACAGACCGCGGCCCTGATAATTCTTACGGGACAGCGGATACGCAGCAAGCGTCGTCATAAAGATGTTGAACACGGTACCGACGATGGTGTAGTAGAAGGTGTTCGCGTAGCCGACGAAAACGGCCTTGTACGCGAAAACGATCTGGTAACCGACGGTGCTGAAGTCCACGGGCCAGAGGACAACGCGTCCTGCGGAAACCGCAGCGCCCGAGGAGAAGGAGCTGGAAAGGACGAAGATCAGCGGATAGAGGACGACGATCATAAACAGAGCCATAACGATGTACACGACCGTGTACATGATCTTATCCTCGCGCGGGAGCTTGATCTTTTTTCTGGTGTTTACTTCTACAGCTTTACTCATGAATCGCACCCCCCTTAGAACAGGCTGACTTCATCGTCACTGGCCTTTTTGGAGATCCAGTTGACGGTGAGCATCAGAATGCAGTTGACAAGCGAGTTAAACAGAGAAACAGCGGAACCGAAGGAGAACTGGTTGCTGTTGCCGAGACCCTTCTTGTAAACGTAGGTCGAGATAACCTCCGACTTGGAGATGTTCAGGCTGTTCTGCATCAGGTGGGTCTTCTCGAAACCAACAGAGATAACGTGACCGCAGCGCAGGATCAGCATAATGCCGACCGTCGGCAGGATCGTGGGCAGGTCGATGTGGCGGACGCGCTTCAGGCGGGTCGCACCGTCAATCTCCGCAGCCTCGTGCAGCTCGCTGGAGACAGAGCTGAGTGCGGACAGATAGATGATGGTGTTCCAGCCGCAGTTCTGCCAGACGCCGGACCAGACATACAGGTGACGGAATGCATCGGCCGATGCACGGATATCCGCCGGGTAGCCTTCGCCGCCGAACATACGGTAGAATACGCCGTACAGACCGTTGACCGGGCTGAGGATCTGGTTCAGGATCGCGACGAGGATAACAATGGAAATAAAGTGGGGCATATAGGAGATCGTCTGAACCGTCTTCTTGATGCCGTTATGCGGGATGACGTTGATGAGCAGCGCCATGATGATCGGGATCGGGAACATCGCCAGTGTGTACAGCGAGACGAGCAGGGTGTTCAGGAAGATCTGACCGAAGTCGGGAGAGGACAGGAAGCGCTTGAACCACTTCAGTCCGACCCATTCGGAACCCCAGATACCTGTCCTGGGCTTGTAGTTACGGAACGCGATCTGTGCGCCGTACATCGGGCCGTAGTGGAAAATCAGCAGCCAGATCATCGGGAGCAGGATCAGCAGATGGAGCTGCCAGTCTCTGCGGAAGTTCCGCACAAACGGGCTCAGTCGAGGCGCAGGTGTCTGAGCGGCACCGACGCTGACGGTTTCGACTTTTTGTTTCATTTCGGTGATCATTCCTCTCTTGCAGCGCGTCCTTCGGACGCAAGATTTGCCGCGGGATCCGTCTGCGGCGGCCGGTTGGCTCTGCGGGATCGGCTTCATGGAACCGCTCAGCACAGCCAAATAGCTTTGCGGTTTTTTTTGACGTTCTCATTTTATTAAAAAAATGTAAAAAAAACAACTCTCATTTCGTTTTCGGCGTGTCTCAGCTGCACTTATCTACCTTTTGACCAGTTTTCGACTTTTTCTTTTGTGCATTTTGACGGCACTTTTTGCCTCTCTTCCGAATTCTCACGCCCGAATTGAGAATTTCTCATTTTGAAATCTGTTTTCTCAAATTGTGCCGCAGTCATCGAATGTACCACGCACTCCTTCCGTCGAAAAGCAGAGAATGTTTTCCTCTCGTCTCTTGCAAAGTGTCGTAAGCTGCGATATACTCGTCTCAATACAACTCTGCCAAATCATTCTGCCGGAGGTCTCATATGTTCAGAAACACCTACGCCGAAATCAATCTCTCCAATCTGACCCACAATGTCCGTCTTCTCACGGAGCGCTATGGTGATTATGCCTATCACTTCGGAGTCGTCAAAGCGGACTGCTACGGGCATTACGGCATCGCGCCCGTCCGTGCGATCCTCGCCGGCGGCTGCAACTATCTCGCCGTCGCTACGCCGGAAGAAGCGCTCGCCATCCGCGAAGAGATCACCGATGTGCCCATTCTCTGCTTCGGCATCGTCAGTCCGCGGGATCTT
>JAFVWG010000039.1 GCA_017501805.1 Oscillospiraceae bacterium | reverse complement strand
GACGTTCTCTGCTTCAGGAAGAAGCAACAACGACGCAGCGAAGACGGTGCTATCTGCAGCATACACCAGCAAGGACAACGTCCAGACAACCATCAAGGGCACTCTTTCCGGTTTCAATTACCGCAGCAACGGCTGGGTAAGTGATGCCGACGGCTACCCGGTATTGAGGGTCAGCGGCGGCGCCTCGGCACAGATTAACCTGCCGTTCTTTGCTTCGTCCTGGAAGGACGACCAGAACCAGGACATCCAGTTCGCAGGCAGTCCTACCACGGCCGGTCGTACCTTCGAGGTTTCCTTCAGAACGCAGAAGGTAACAGACGAAACCAAGAGCATCGTCACCTTATACGACGAAGACAGCGGAATCGGCGTGAAGGTGTTCCCTTCGAGAGCATACATCCTCTCCGACGCAATGAGCATCGAGCAGGACGACGAAGGAAATATTCTCAACAAGAACGCCCTCCCTTACGTTCCCTATTCTTCGACACAGGGAAAGGTGCGCTTGACTTTTGTCATAGAGCAGAACGGCTACTACGAAGAGGAAGACGGAACTCCGAAGCAGCTCATCAGGATTTACATCAACGGCGAAATGGCCTCGGCGGTTCCTTACAGCGGCGACAACTTCACAACCAGCAAGGCGATACCGAAGCTGGAGGCGGAAGGCTGTATCCTCGACGTTTACACGATGCGCTTCTACGACTACGCGCTGGATGACGCAGGCGTGCTGAAAAACTACATCGCAGACCTACCGAGCACAAACGAGAAGATCGCAGTCTACGACGCCAACGATATCGTGGACGACAACGACGATATCGACTTCTATTTGAGCATTATGAAGTATCCGAGCATGGTGCTGACCGGCGTCCTTTCTGCCTACAAGGGCGACAAGGTAAAAATCGGCTGTCAGCTTTACAAACCGGACGGAAGCACCGAGGACGGCTACTACATCGAATGGGACTACATGGAGCAGGACGCCGAAGGCAAATACGGAAACGTAAACAACGTCCAGGGCACCAGCTCGCAGTACTACCTGAAGAAGAACTACAAGATCACCTTCTACCGCCTCGTTAACGGCGAATTCAAGAAAGTCAAGGTCGCTATTATGCCTGGTATGATCCCGGTTAACACAATCTGCGTGAAGGCGGACTATATGTCGCCCGACAGCGCAAACACCGGCAACGCGAACTACTGGCAGACTCTCCTCGAAGAGCAGACCCCGCAGCAGAAAGAGAATGCGGCATACCAGACCTCCATCAAGGGATATCCGATCCTGATGTTCCAGAGAGACACCGCAGAGGACACCCCGACATTCATCGGCAGATACTGCCTCAACAACGACAAGAGCAACGCGGAAGCGTTCGGTCTTGTAACCGAAGGCGATAACGGCAACAACACCGTATGCCAGATGTGGGAATACCTCGACAACTCGGAAGACATCTGTAACTGGAAAACCGACAAACTACAGGAGCCGAGAACCGACAAAGACGGTAACAATTACCCGGCATGGATGGACGCCCTGGAGAGCTCGTATCCCGACCAGGGAGATCTTGAAGACGAAGGACTGCTCCCGAACCTCGACCGTATGCAGATGACATACAGCTGGGTCGTTCAAAGAGCAAACTACCTCGCAGCAAGTAAAACCAGCGGAGGCGGCACGTACAACGGTGAAACCTACACCAACGACTACGACCTGAAGCTGGCGATTTTCAGGCGCGAATTTGCATGGCACTTCAACCCGCATCACTTCGCGCACTACTTCATCGCCAACGAAGTCCCGCTTCTTGTTGATAACTTCAGCAAGAACTTCTTCGCGGTTCCGAGAACCAACAACCAGAGGATCCTCAACACAGCTGGCGAGGAAATCACAGTATCGAGCTTGATCGCAGCAGATGGCACCGTGGACATCAGCGACGTGGACTGGGAGAGTTCCACATTCGACCCCGTATACGCAATGCTGTACGATATGGACTCCTGCCTTGCGGCCGACAACAACGGCTACGACCAATTCCCGTACTACGCGGAAATGTGGGACGAATACAACGGCGGCAAGATCGTGAACGGCTCGGAAAATCTGCTCTTCCAGCTTTGGTATGGCGCGCTTTATCAGGACCTCAAAGACCTTTACTGCAAGCTCCGCGATACCAGCAAGACCTTATCCCCGGCGCTTTATATGCAGGCCCTCATTGACGACTTGACGAAGGCGCTGCCGATCGTGGCCGTAAACAAGGACCAGAGGTTCAAATACATCGACGCATACGAAGGCGGCTACTTCAACTACGAGACCAACTCGTGGCTTTATACCTCGGCATTTATGTACCTGGTAAAGAGCACGATGGAGAGCTACCACCGCGACTTCATCACGAAGCGCTTCGCTATGCTCGACAGTAAGTATCTGGAAGACAGCTACATGGAGGACAACTTCAACTTCAGAACCAACCGCGGACAGAGCGATCCGGACGACCTCGCATTCGAAGTCAGTCCTTGCCAGGCTCTCTACTGCTACACCGAATGGGGTAACAGCGGAACCTACGTCGGTGGAAAGTGCCTCGAAGGCGAAACAATCGAGATGAAGCCGAAGGCATCCGGTAACTGGAGCGACATCGTCGTAGCAGTTTACGGAGCGAGCCACATCAAGAGCCTCGGCGACCTTTCCGTTTTGTATCCTTCAAAGCTGCAGAATCTGTCTCTCTGCCAGAACTTGACAGAGCTGATCCTCGGCAGCAACGCGGAAGGATACAACAACAGCAAACTGACCAGCGTCAGCGACGTCAGCTACCTCAAGATGCTGGAGAAGCTGAACATTTGCAACTTGACCGCCCTCGGCGGCACCGTTGACCTTTCCAACTGCGACGTTATCGAAGAATTCTATGCAACCGGCAGCGCCATCGCGGCCGTTGTATTCCCGAAGGGCGGCTACTTGAAGAGAGTGGAACTGCCTGCAGGTATCACTTCTCTGGAAATCGTGGACCATAGCGACATGGAGCACTTCACGATGGAAAGCTACGCTAACATCCTCCGCTTGAGAGTGGAAAACACACCGAGCGTAGATACGGCCGCAATCATCGCAGCAAGAGGCACCAACCTGAACAGAATCAGACTGGTGGGTGTCAACTGGAACCTCGCAGACGAAAGCGTCCTCCGCACCATCGCCAGCGAGAGCATGAAGGGCAAGGTAATCGATGCGAACGGCAACGCGGTAGAAGACAGCAACAGCTACCCGACCATCACTGGCACGGTAACGATCGGCAGGATCCAGAAGAGCCTGCTCGAAAGGCTGAACACAATCTATCCCGACCTCAACATCAGATACACCACCCTCTACCACGTCGCAACCTTCCAGGATTACGACGGAACCGTTCTGAAGACCGAAGAGGTAAACGACGGCGAATCGGCAACCGCACCGGTAGCACCGGAGAGAGCGAACACCGTGCAGTACGTCTACGCCTTCAGAGGCTACGATAAGAACTACAGCAACATCAAGGCCGACACCGTTCTCACCGCGCTATATTCGGAGGCCCTGCAGCAGTACGATATCGAATTCAGGCTGAACCAAAACGACCAGAACGCGATCGAGACCGTGCAAGGCGTATCCTACGGCAGCTCCTACTCTTACCCGGCTGAACTTCCGACAAAGGAAGGGCACATCCTCGTAGGCTGGCAGGACGACGCAGGACACATCTACGAATACAAGCAGCAGATGCCGAACGACAGCGCAAGCATCGACGCCGACGGACTGCCGGAGGTTATAAAACTCTTTGCAGCCTGGGAAGCTGTCGAAATGCCTGCCAACAGCAAGGCTTTCAACCAGCTCACCCACGGCGAACGCCTGTGGTGCGCTATCGCTATTCAGCGAGGAGAAGCGGAAGGCTGCACAGTCGTCTATTACAACGACACCCAGGAATACATCATCACCGACCTGACATCGCTGGCGACGGTAACCATCGGCGCCGGAGACGTGAAGCAACACGTGCTTTATAACGGCGAGACGTTGACACAGCAAGTCGCGGACTTCAACCACGACTACCTGGACGGCACAAAGACCGGCAAGGCGGGCATCAGCTACATGATGAAAAACTGCTTGACCGATCCCGGCAACATGAACCCGAACTTCAAGCACAGCTTCAACTACCAGATCGGCGACGACGAACCCGTCGTAAATGACGATGCCGACTATTCGAGTCCGACCCACGCAAAGCTGACGAACACTCACGTGGCGACAGCCGAAGAAGTGGCCGCAGGCTTCGTAGAGGTCAAATCCCTCGGCCAGACATACCTGTCAGCCATCGAAGTAAACCACGCCGACGGAACCAAGACGACCTGGGCATTTGACAGTAAAGGCTTCTACATCGGAACCGACAGCGACAAGATCAGCCAGAACACCTGGTACAAGTCAGACACCAACGTGGACGCAAGCAATCCGTTCTACAAGATCGGCAAAATGCTCCAGAGTGCAGGAGTCAACATCCTCAACGCAGACGGAGCCGTACAGACCGGCTGGAACGCTAACCAGCAAACGTGGGCGTTTGTTATCAACCAGGAGCTGACCTTTGCAGACTTCGGCGGCCTCAAAATCGACACAACCGGAAGTGACAGCCTCAACGTAGCGGAATACAACGCATACAACGGAAACGGCAAGTCCAGAATCTGCTTCTGTGGCGACCACACCAACGACTGGAACAACTTCCTCGAAGTGAGCCAGAACGCCGTGATCTCTGTACCGGTAGCAGAAGGTGATACCGTAACCGTCAAGGCATACGGCTCAAGCCGAAACGCCGGAGGCTACGAACGCACCAGAATGGCGAAATGGGCAAACACCACGTTCCTGGATCAGCTGCCGATCGGCTTACTCAACACCATTATCCCGGTGTTCAAAACGAGCTCCATCGGTAACCGAAGCTACGTCGTAACCGGAAAGCAGTACAAGATGTGGCAGGCCTCCTACATTGAGGTGGGATCTAACACGAACGTACACCCATACACCGAAGAAGGATCCAGATACCCGATCTTCACAAATGACGCATCGCGTATCAAATACCGTGCTGACGGCACAGGTGCCGTCAGCGGCTGGTGGGAGCGCAGTCCTTATCGCAGCAATTCGTACAACTTCTACTATGTCGATGCCAGCGGCAGCCCGGGCAGCTACTACGGCGCGAGCGGCGCGCGTGGCGTGTGCCTCGGCTTCTGCTCCGGCGAAGCAAGCGACAGCGAAGCGTAACCGATCCCAAGTATCTCTGGCAGCCTTATGCTGCCAGAGAGAACGGACGGCATAACGAAAGGAGGATAAACCGATGTCAGTCCCACCCGGAGATCGAGGGAAATCCAGTATGCAGTTTGTCGAGACGGCAGACCGCATAGAAAAACGAACGATGGAACTCTGCAGGAAATGGCCGAAGACCTACACCTTCATCATCACCCAGAGAACCGTCGCACTTGCCTCGGCTATTTATGAACACGTGCAGTATGCGAACTCCATACTGCCACAGACCGAAGAGGAACGAACCCAGAGAATACTCGAACTTGAAAAGGCGCTGGGCGCGAATTACGCCTTCGCCAGGAAGATAGAGCGAGCATACTCCCTCTTTCCTCTGTGCGGTCAGAAAGACGGACGCAGCCAAAAGGAAGAGCAGGAAAAGAGCAATAGGATCCTGGAGGAATTCATGAACCTATGCCTCGAAGAAGAGGAAGCCATCAAGGGCAACCTGCACTACACCCGAAATATGGAACTGCACCGCCCACGGAACAACAAGACAAAGCCGGAATAACCGGCACAGCATAACAACGGTTTATTTCTACACGCACAGGTGCCGTCAGCAACTGGTGGGAGCGCAGTCCTAATCGCAACAATTCGAACAACTTCTACAATGTCAATACCAGCGGCAACCCGAACAACAACAACAACGCGAACAACGCGAATGGCGTGTGCCTCGGATCCTATAAGTGGGGAAACCCCTCGACCAGACAAAGTAGCGGCAGAGCCGTGAAATCCGTGTCATTTTATAGAAGGAGAAATAGACCGTCCGCAGGACACCTGCGGAGAATTCGCATAAGGCTGCTACAAGCCTGAACCCGATGTGCGCGGGCGGACGCTTCTTGCATGGTCGAAAGGATGGACGTCGCCTCGATTTCATGCCCGGTCGCATTTCGCAGTCAGATAAACGTCCGATATTAGACTGTACGGGGTGCATCGATTTTTTACGGAGGAACGACCACATGACAAGTCAAGAGAGACACGAAGCTCGCTACCAGCGCCGAAAGGCAGCGAGAGAAGCGAGAAGAAAGGAGCTGCTCGATGAAGCGTTAGATTTCAACAAAGTTTTCACATTCCCACACCTATACCACAGCGCACAGCTGTGCTTCAGGGGCGTGAGCTGGAAGGCAAGCGTCCAGTCCTACAAAGCCAGATGCGGCATCAACGTAGCCAGGAGGCTGCGGGATCTTCGGAACGGCGTATGCACGCTGCGAAAATGCCCGGAATTCTACATAAGGGAGCGAGGGCACCTGCGAAGGATAAACAGCATTCACATCGACGACCGAGTGCCGCAGAAATGCAACAGCTACTACAGCCTCAAGCCGGTGCTTCACCGGACGCTGGTATACGACAACTACGCCAGCCAGGAAGGAAAAGGCACCACCAAAGCGAGAGACCGCGTCAAGTGTATGCTGGAGCGCCACATCAGGAAGCACGGAATGACCGGAGGCATGATCGTCTTCGACATTCGCCACTTCTTCGACAGCATCCAGCACGGCCTCGTGCGCCAGGTTATGGATAGGTACTACGACGACAAGTGGATCATCGGCCTGAACATGAAAATCATCCGACACAACCGGACGGACGTGGGCCTGGTTCTCGGAAGCGAAAATTCGCAGGACTTCGCGATAAGCACACCGAGTAGCCTCGACCATTATATCCGCGAGATATTACGTCCGGACAGCAGCGGAAGATACATGGACGACGGAATCATCATCCACCACGACTACGAATACCTGAAGGGCGTTCTGGAGGCGATAACGGCCTACGCAGCGCAGCTCGGCTTTACCCTCAACGAGAAGAAGAGCCGCCTCCTGCACTTCGGCGAGCCGTTCACGTTCCTGAAGCGCAAGTACAGCTTCACGGAGACAGGACACATCATCATACGCCCCGCAAGGGAAAGCGTCGTCAGAGAGCGCAGAAAACTCAAAAAGCTGGCAAGGAAGTACGACGAGGGCAAGATACCGTTTCAGACCTGCAGAGAGTCCGTGCAGGCTTGGAAGGCCAGCATAGACGGTACGGAGTGCTTCCAAATAACCCAGAGCATCGACAAATTATTCATCCAGCTACTTATACCGTGGCTGGTTAGAGAGGAGGCATACAAGCCATGTACTACAAAATCGTATCAGGTGGACAAATCGTCGACGTTTGCGACGGCTTGACCTTCGTGCGCTGGCAGAAGAAAAACGAACTCTTCCTGACCTGCGACAACGAAGAGGATGCCGACGGAATCATATCCTCCGACGGTTCCACCATTTATCTGCTTGAAGGCGCCGAACAGGTCGGCGACCTCAAATACGCACACTACGCAGAAATCGACGAAGAAACCTACAACTCCCTCCGCGAACAGCTGATCGAGAACGGAATGCTCGACGATCCGAAAGAGGATCCACCCGCAGCCGAGGAGGGCGGCAACACAGAACCCAGCGAGCCGGTCGCAAAAAGCGAAGAGCGACAACTCATCGAAAGCCTGCAAGCACAGGTGGATATGCTGACCGAATGCATCCTGGAGATGTCGGAGCTCGTCTATGTTTAGGCGTTTAATATTCCGAATTTTATACGGAAAGGAGGGTGAAGCAATGATGGCAATGTTATGGGCACAGCAGATCATGCTGGGCAAGAAGACATTCGCGCAGGTTCCTCGCTTGCTGAAGGACCAGGTGAAAGAGCTCCTGGTTGACAGCGGCATGGGCGAACTGGCAGCCGAGTAAAACACCACGAAAGGAGCACATGAGGCAATGAACCCAATCGAACTCATCGACCGCCTCTGTGCGGTCACGGAAGCACAGTCCCGCATCATCCGCGAGCAGGCGCTCTTCATTGAGCAAATGAAAACCGTGGACGCGGAGACGAAGAAACAATTCGCAGATATGCGTGGACCCGTTGACGCGGAGCTCGACCTTCTCGAAGTCGGGCTCCGTCCCTACCACAACACCGGCTGCAGAAAGGAGGGCACAGATGAATGAAACGCTTGTAGCTATCCTTTCCGGCGGCGCCGTTGTTGCGGTCATTGAAGGAATCCGCGAGGCTCTCAAATGGCGACGCACCCGCAAAGCCGTAAAAGAAGACCGCGCGGAAAAGAAAGCCGAGGACGCGAAGCACGCTGCAGAG
>JAFVWG010000297.1 GCA_017501805.1 Oscillospiraceae bacterium | reverse complement strand
TCAGGTTTTCCTGGGCGGCCCATCTTCCCATTCTGCTTTCAACGGAAAACAGATCAAATGCGTTCACTTGTTCGCCGCTCTGTTTTATCTCAGCCATCCACGATCTCAGCAGATTCAAGGCTTCTTTGCTGTAATTGTGGAGTTTGCAGCGGAAGTAAGCGGGCGTTGCAAAAGCCGTCGGAATATCTCTATGCAGCGAGCATTTTCCAACCTGTCCAATGATATCTCCGTTGATGATAGCGCGGTCCCCGCAGTATTCCTTGATTGTTTGGGCGATGCGAAGCGTCCTTGTTGAATAGTTGTCTTTCCCCAATATGCTGTCCATACGCTCTGTGAGCTGTTGTCCCAACGCAACATCCGTAATCGTTGTGTGCGGGATATTCACCGCACTGCACATCTCACGCGGTATAACAAGGTCCTGTTCCAGTTCATTGTGCTCAGGGTGCTTGATCGTATAGCAGTCTCCGAAAAAACCGTTCGCCAGCAAAAAAGCCAGAACGACACGGCTGTCCCGTCCGGAGGTTATGGGACAGCTGATCGGGAAAATGCTTTGGTAGTAGCGTGTCAGGACATCAATACGCGGCAGTACTTTCTCAGCAGCTTCCGCAACGGAGAGTTTCTTTTGCTTGCTTGCAGCATTTACAAATCTGACTGCTTTCGCTTTATTGACGTCAAAATAGTGGTTCGGGAGAAGCTGCTTAATTTCTTTATATACGGTGATATCAAACGGCATCGCCTGGGAGATATCGCCGCACTTTCGGATTTTCATATATTGAGCGTCCGGTCTCAAGCCGAGCTTTTCAACGATACTCCGGCAGCGATTCGTGCAGATAACCGTCCCCGTCAATGAGTAGAACACGGGGACGCTTGAAGTTGCATCCCCCAGAACATAATAATTCTCACCGTTTTTATAAAAAATCAGGTATTTCCCGCCAAGATCACTCTCATATTTGACAACTTCATCTATGTTTGTGCAGTTCTTCAGGATCTTTTCGGGAATACTGTCATATTCTGCCGTAAGCAGATTGACTGCGTAGCCAAACAATGCACATTCACAGGATTGGTTTTTAAAGGACTGGTATGGTGTCTGCGCATCAACAGAAAGAGAATACTTGCCGAAACGATAGTGCCTCGGAAGCTCGCAGTTCTCTATAAATTCCGGACCAAAATAATACGAAAAAACAGATGCGCTCATAGAAGCCTCCACAGTTGAATCTATATTCCTTGATAAATCACCGCATATTGCTTTGCTATATCCTCCCAGTTAAACTTTCCCGCGCAGAGCACCGCTCTCTCGCTGATCTCATCAAACGATGCAAGGATCTTTTCGATTCCGTCTGCAACGGATTTCGGATCATCGGATGATACGTGGTAACCAACCGTTCCTTCGGCAAATTGATTGTCAAACCCCTGCCCCTCAGAATAAATGACCGGAAGCCCTTGGCTCATCGCTTCTGCGTATACCAACCCAAAGGATTCGGTGAAAGAGGGCATTACAAATACATCCGCCTTATTATACTCTTCTATCAGCTTTTCTTTGGGCATCGCGGGAAGGTACTTCGTGCGTGTGTCTTTTATTATTTTCAAATGCTCTTTTTTATCTTCAACTTTGCCTATGACCGTCAAGCTTGTATCAATGCCGCGCTCGGATAAAATCGCCATCGCCTTTTGCGTTGTCGGAATGTTTTTGTTTCTGTCGATTCGCCCCGCATATATCAATTTGACACCGTTATTTGTGTCCAGGCTCTTATTGCCGACAGCAGAATGTCCCAGCCAAAAGTCATCTATCCCATTGGGGATAATATGTGTCTTCCGAAAGATCTCGTCCCGATACTTTTTCGGGACATACTTTTCAAAAACCTGATTCCGGTAGGAATCCGACAGGAAAAAGACCGCCGACGCCTTTCGCATGATCGTAACTCCACGGCTCCGCAAATGCGGCATCAGCCGGAAGAAATCATTCACATCGGTGTTTCTTACCGCAACAACATACGGAATTCCGTACGTCTCCGACAGATTCAGCGCAACATTTCCGTCAGAAAAGAGCGTATATGCGTGTATGCAGTCGTATTGCTCGCAGCGATACGTTTTTTCGATTGCCTCAAGGATCTTCCTCTGCTTTTTATAATAGGCAACACGATCCCATTTTTTAAAACACTCAACAACCCGAACGTATGATCTTACATCAACAATCGATCTGTTCACATCGTAAGTCGGCACAAACACATCATTCTGAATATCGTGTTTGTTCAGATGTTCGATCATTGTTTGATGTAAATTCGATAGTATGTAATTGCAATTGATATGTAATACCCGCATATACTCTACCTGCCCAAAATCAAAGTCTCCAAAACGTCAGTCCGCTTTCATTCAGAGCATCTACAGAATACAGCCCCTTGACATCGATCAGCACCTTTTCGTTTTGGGGAATATCCTTGAACATTTCACTGAGCTTATCGAGACCAAGCTGTTTAAACTCATTGTGGGCAACTGCAAGGATCACACAATCCGCTTCGTTTGCTTCTTCCATCGTCTGCAGTTCAATATTATATTCCCGCTTCGCATCACGCGCACTTGCCCAGGGATCGACCACAACGGGGTGAATGCCATACTCCAGCAGACCGTTGTACACATCCGCCACCTTCGAGTTTCTCGTATCGGGGCAATTCTCCTTAAAGGTCAAACCGAGAATCACAACCTTTGATTTTGCAGGAGCTTTTCCGACCTTGATCATCTGCTTGATTGCAGAATCTGCAACAAACTTACCCATACCGTCATTGACGATACGGCCGTTGAGAATGATCTGGCTGTGGTATCCGAGCTTTTCGGCTTCGTACGTAAAGTAGTATGGATCAACGCCGATGCAATGACCACCCACGAGACCGGGACGGAACCCAAGTGCGTTCCATTTGGTATTCATACCTTCAACAACTTCGTTTGTATCGATACCCATACGGTCAAAGACCATCGCAAGTTCGGTCATAAACGCAATGT
>JAFVWG010000296.1 GCA_017501805.1 Oscillospiraceae bacterium | reverse complement strand
TCGCTACAACCTCCATCTCCTCCGGATATTTCTGCTGCATTACGGCGTAACGCGTGCCGCGGTTGCCGACGCCCATCACAGCAAATGACACTTTTTTCATGGAGTGTTCCCCCTCTCCTCTTTTTTCATTATACAACATACTGGGGGGGAAAGTCCACCGCGAATTAAGGTCATATCTCATTGGCTTGCACAAGCGAAGGAAAGCGGCTATAATGGGTTTACATATTTGAAAAGAGGTCTTCGTATGAAACGATCTGTCTTGCCCCGTATTTTGGCGGTCCTTCTGCTGCTCAGCCTGACTCTCACGCTTGCCGTGCTGCCCGTTTCCGCGCAGCAGCAGTGGAATATGGAATACTTTTTGAAGAAATATTCCGATCCGCACTTCGATCTCACCGTGCAGCCGAACCGTGTGATGTCGGTCGAGGAATTTATCGCCGTGATCTACGCCTATTCCTATTACGGCGACGGCGCCGCCTCCGTGACCGCAAAGGATCGCAGCGGCAAGCTCCCCTCCGCGTGGGCGGGACGCTATGTGCAGGCGGAGGTCTCGAAAGGCGTTGTCACCCCCGCCGCACTCCGCTGGTCGCAGCCCGCAACCGTTGCCTTCGCCGCGGAATATCTCTGCCGCGCCAAGGGCAAGTACAGCTACGATGCGGTCAACGCCTATTCCTTCACCGGAACGGACGGTCTCACCGCTGACCAGAAGCTCTATCTCGACTGCGCCGTGGACTGGGGTCTGATCCCCTATACCCCCGGTATGAACGTCTCCCAGCCGATCCTGCGCAAGGATGCGCGGCGTTATGAAGTGCCGACCGGTCAGCCCACCTGCCGCGCGGCGCAGACCGCCGCCGCGACTACGATGCGGGAGCAGCACGGCTATTTTGTAGACTGCTACTGGGACCTCGACAAGGCTGCGGAGCAGTTCAGTATGCTGCAGGCACTGCAGAACCACGTCACGATGGTCACCTTCCAGTGCGGCTATTGGAACGGCAGTTCGGCTTCGGGCACACTGTCTTGCGATGTGAATCACGCAGAGGCCGTCGCGCATAGCGACCGCTATACCGTTGACCCGCAGCTTGATGCCATCTCCTGGTGCAAGGAAACCGGCAAGCTGACCTTCCTCGGCATCTCCAACGCTCTTGAAAACGGCTTTACCGCCGCTCCCGTACGCGCGATCCTCGCGGGCAATACCGAAGCCGCCGCGGATGAGATCGTCGACGCCGTGACAAAATACGGGCTCGACGGCGTCAATATGGGCATCGAGCTCGGCGCGGACTGCCGCGACCTGCGCAGCGCCTACGCACAGTTTTTGACGCTGCTCGGCACGAAGCTGCACGCAAAGGGCAGGCTGCTGCTCACCACCGTCGGCGCGTGCTTCACCGACGCGCAGGAGCAGGCGGGCTTCTACGACTACGATACCATCGGCAAGGCCTCGGACTATGTCCACGTGATCCTCTACGATGATTACAACGACACCGGCTATCCCACCCGCAAAACAGACGGCGCGGTCAGCAATCTGACGCGCTTCGGCCGCTGCCTGCGCTATGCGGCGAAGAAAATGCCGCGCGAGAAGCTGCTTGCGGGACTCGGCGCCTACGCGACCGACTATAACACCACCGCCATTACCGCGGAGGATATCTCCTATGCCGAGGCGGAACGCCGCCGCAGCAGCGCGGGCGCGACGCTGAACTGGAATTCCGAGCACAACAGTGCGGTCTTCACCTATACGGCGGACGGCGCCAACCACCGCGTCTGGATGGAATCTGCGGCAAGTCTTGCCGCGCGCGCAAAGCTCGTCAACCAATACAATCTCTGCGGAACAAGTCTCTATTATATCGGCACGAATGCGCCGCAGCTCTTCCGCTCCGTTTCCGAGCTCTCTTCCTACAAGCCCGAAATTATGACCGCGCTCCGGGAAAAGCTCATCCCCACGGCGCTCCGCAAGTGCTATAACAGCCCGATCACCCGTCGGGAATTCTGCTCGATGATCGCCGCATTTTTGGAAGTTCGCCCCGCCGCAGTCCCCGCGCAGACCCCTGCCGCCTTCTCGGACTGCAAGGACCCCGATGTGCTGACGGCGGCATCCTACGGCATCGTCAACGGCTATACGGGCGGCGTCTTCCGTCCGAACAACACCATCACGCGGCAGGAGGCCGCCACGATGCTGATGCGTCTGGCAAAGACTGTCGGCACGACGAAGCCGAACGGCGAGAGCCTGCAGTTCAAGGAGCTTTCCACGATGCAGTCCTGGGCGAAGGACGGCGTCAGCTTCGTCTCCGCCTGCACCGACCCCGTCAGCGGCAAGCGCGTGATGAACGGCACGGGAAAGGATGCCTTCTCCCCCCTCGCCACCTATACGCGCGAACAGTCCGCCATGACCATGATCCGCCTCTTCCACGCCACGGCATAATAAAGCACTCGTAGGGGCGATGATCAATTCCCCGCAAAAGCGGACGAGCGATGCTCGTCCCTACGCCGCAGCCGCAGAATATCTGCGAGTAATTCCGTTCCACCGTCGTAGGGATGGGCATTGCCCATCCGCCTGCCGCAGGCAGTATTTCAATCCCCCGCAATGCGGCACAAAAAAGCAGGAGTCTTTCGACTCCTGCTTTTTTTACTGCATCAGACTGCAGATCAGATCGGTATACGCCGTGGGATCCTCCAGCGGCAGATCGGCGATG